>NZ_JALKCW010000013.1:0-173284 GCF_046883345.1 Hydrosulfovibrio ferrireducens
GCTGACGAATATTTCGAAACGCTGGACGATGCCGATTAAAAACTGGAAATCGGCGCTGAATCAGTTCAGCATCATGTTTGAAGACAGGCTGCCGGAATTTTGATCACAAAAACCATTTACACAAAATTCTTTACACACCCCTAAAAAGAGGGGACAGACGAGGATATTTCCACGTCTGTCCCAAATATTGATAATTATTTTCATGGAGAATCTATGCTATCTAGCCAAGGCGTTCCAGCAATTTCTGGTTGAGCTTCGACTAGAGTAACTTCAGCGCCAGTCTTTGCATGAATAGAACGAACAATATCAAGGAAGGTTTTTTCGGTCCACTCCTCTGGGGTTCCGACTATTGCGAATGCCATATCGCGGCTGATTTGGTTTAGGCCACCTTCCTGCTTGGTGAATACGGCGTAAAGATCAAGGTGGTAGCCCTCTTTATATTGAAAAAGACAGGCCGTCAAATTCAGGCTATTGCTTCCAGCAACGTTTCGCTGGGCCTGGGCCGTCCAACTGGCTCCCTCGCATGTTGCCATGCGAAACCCGAGGCTTCCTCCCCCACCACCCGCCAATAACGCAAGCTTTGATCCTTCAAGAGGATTTACAAGCTTAAATCTACTGGGTTTTTCTGGAATTTCCCCGGAAGCTGGAATTGGGGTTGCCTCCTGTGCATTGCCAGCGTTACGTCCGATGCCATCACTGGCCGCTTTACTGACTACTTGTCGGGATGCAGAAGTCTTGATGTCAAAAATTCGGTAGTATTCCACCGTCTTTGTTTTCTGAGCAAGATAATTGCTTGTGGCGCCACAGCCGGTTAAGGCAAAGGCAATTATGACGAAGATAATTGAATGCTTCATAAAATTCCTTTCTGTTGTTGGATAAGGTGGAAAGTTTCTTCAATATCAAGCAGTTAATGCTAGGTAAATTCGAGAAATTTTAACAAATTGTTTCTTTCTTGAGAAGAAATAATTACCCTCTTTAATCATTTTCTGGCGGCTCAAATCGGTACCACATTGTTGATACCCCCTATTCCCGCGCCATCCGCACCATATTCTCCTAATGCGCGGTTTGCGGGAATATGTCCACCAATTCGTAGGTCGGATAGAGCGAAGCGAAATCCGACAAGTTTCAGGCGAGGTGCAAATGCGGTTGCCGTGGAAACGTCGGGTTTCGTTCCTCTACCCGACCTACTCTTTTCAAGTAAACTTCTATAGCCTCTCGTATTCTTTTCATTAAAATATCAACCGACATCTTTTTCTATAACGACATTAAACTCACGGACCATTTTGGGCGCCTTCTCATTTCTGGTTGATTGCCACATATGGCGATCCTATGTGATAGGACAGAGGAAGTCAAAAAGAAAAAACACCCTCCCCTACTCCCGCTCCATCCGCACCATAGTCTCCTGATGGCCGGTCTGCGGGAACATATCCACCAAGCGGACTTCGGCCAGCCGGTAGCTGGCCTGGATAAGTCCGGCCAGATCGCGGGCCAGGGTGGCGGGGTCGCAGGAGATGTAGATGATCCGCCGGGCTGCAAGGCCGGGCAGCAAGGGGATGAGTTCGGCGCAGCCGGATCGGGGCGGATCGAGGAGGAGGCAGTCAAAGGTGGCCTTTTCGGCGAGCAGACGTCTGGCTGCCTTGGTGGCGCTTTCCTGGCTGAATTGGCAGCGGTCGGCAAGCCCGGCTGCCTCGGCATTGCGCACAGCGCTGCGGATGGTGGAGCGTTGCATGTCCATGCCGGTTACCTGCCAACCCAGCATGGCCAAGGGAAGGGAGAAGTTGCCCATGCCGCAGAAGAGATCCAGCGCCTTGGTGGGCTCCATTTCCCGGGTCCATTCCAGGAGCAGCCGGATGCAGTTCTCGTTCTGGCCGAGATTCACCTGGCAGAACCCCCCCGATTCCAAGGCAAGGGTGAGTGGCTGACCGCACAGTCCTTCAGGCAGGGAAAATTCCACCCGGAGTCCGCTTAAAGGAATCTCGCCCGCATCGCTGAAACACGGCCCCTTGGCCTGGCCTTCCACGTTGAAGATCACCGCCTCAAGCAAGGGCAAGGCCTGACAGAGAAGCCGTGCTGCCTGGTGATCTCCAGGCCTGGTTTTTCTGGTGTAGTGGATGAGCAGGATAACCGAGTTGTGACCTGGGTTTTCGAGCAGCTCCATGGCCGAGGCCATGGACAGGAGGGCTTGGAACGGCCTGGAGGCGGAAAGTGCGGCAAGCACCGAGTTGATCCCCTCTCCGGCCAGGGGGCAGCGGGAAACAGGGATAAGTTTGTGGCTCTGGCGGCTGAAATATCCCATCATCCCTTGCGCCACCTGCAACCTGATCCGCTGCCGATAGCCGAAGATTTGAGGCGAGGCCAGGGGGGCGCCCAGAAGATCGGGAAGCTCCTCCTCCCGGCACAGCCCTGCCCGGCAGAGCGTTTCCCCCAGGATACCGTTTTTCAACCGAAGCTGTTCCTCGTAGGTGGCGTGCTGAAAATCGCAGCCGCCGCAGGTGTCGTACACCGGGCAGATCGGGGGTATTCGCTGTGCCGAGGGGGTAAGCAGTTCCAAGAGGTCTGCTTCCTGATACTGCTTGTGGCTACGGCGTAGTTGCACCCGCACCCGCTCTCCAGGCAGCACGCGGGGGACCATGACCACTTGGCCATCGGGCAGACGCCCCAGGCCAAGGCCACCTTTGATTATCTTGTCAACCGTGAGTTCCACGGATTTGCTCATCAACGGCTCCGCATAATATGTTCATTTCTTTGCTTGCCCAAAGAAACGAACCAAAGAAAAGGCCCCCAGGGCACTTGTCCCGCCGAAGGCGGGATACCCGGAGTTTATGCCCCGCATGGGGTACTCCTCAAAACTGCCGGGATGTTGCAAACTCGCTGCGCTCAAACAGTGCAACCTCCCTTTTCGGCAGCTTTTCCGGTGCTCGGCTGCGTACCGATGGGATTTTTCCTCTCCCCCCATTTGTCCTGCCGCGCCTCGCAGACGGGGGCGGAAAAAGACGCGGGAACTGTTTGAGGGCGAAGCCCGAGTTTTTCCGCGTCCCGCCCCCGGCGAGAAGTAAGGGAAGCCCGTAGGGCCAGGATTGGCTGGGGTGCCTTTTTCTTGTTTCTTCTTTTGGGCACGCAAAAGAAGAAAAAGAGGACAATAAAAAAAACCGGCACAGGGCCACAGCCCCATACCGGCATTTGGGGGACAATCCTCCCCGTCACAACCTAATAATTCTTGTCAGCATAGGCGAGCCAACCGCCCGCTTCCACGAGTTTTTTGTCAAATTCGTTGAGCTTGAACGGGATAGCCACCTTCTTGTCGCCCTGAGCCGTAATCGTGCAACCGGCCAGATCCACACTGATCGTCACTGCATCCCCAAGGCTGAAAATGGTCTCGATATCCTTTTTCGGCAGCTCGATGGCCAACATGCCGCAGTTGTACATGTTTTGCCGGAAGATACGGGCAAAGCTCTCGGCGATGACCACGTTGATGTCGTTGACCTCAAAGACCCAGACCGCATGCTCGCGGGAGGAGCCGCAGCCGAAATTGGCCCGGGTGACGATAACCCCCTTGCCCTCGATGTCCTTGCGCGGATTAAAGCCCCCGAGCTTAAGGTCTTCCAGGATATAGGGCTGCAGGGCCAGCTTGGTGTTTTCGGTCAGGTACTTGGCCGGGATGATCTCGTCGGTATTGATATCGTTTCTGTCAAGAAACAGCGCTTTGCCGCCAAACTCTTTCATTATCGTTTACTCCAATGTCGTTGGGTCGTTGGAACCCGGTTGTTTCTATAAAAGTTTCCGCGGGTCGGTGATATGGCCCTGCACCGCAGTGGCCGCGGCGGTGAGCGGACTCATCAGGTGGACGATGCCGCCCTTGCCCATGCGGCCGTTGAAGTTCCGGTTGGTGGTGGAGGCGCAGATCTCGCCATCGGCAAGAACCCCGTTGCTCATGCCCAGGCAGGCGCCGCAGGTGGGGTTGGTCACGCAGAAACCCGCTTCCATGAAGATGGCGATGAGCCCCTCTTCCAGAGCCTGGGCATATACCTTGGGCGTGGCCGGGGAAAGGATGCCGCGCACAGTGGCGGCGATTTTCTTCCCTTTCAGTATCCGGGCCGCGGAACGGAGATCCTCGATGCGACCATTGGTGCAGGAGCCGATGTACACTTGGTCCACCGGGGTGCCCTCCATCTCGGTGACGTCTTTCACCTCGTCGGGCTTGTAGCCGAAGGTCACTTGGGGCACCAGCGTGGAGACGTCCAGGGTCATTTCCTGAACATAGGTCGCGTCGGGGTCGGAATGCCACTGGGCAAAATCCTCCACCGCCAGATCAATGGACTCGTACTGATCCTTGATAAAGGGCCAGAGGTATTTGGCGGTCACCCGGTCGGGCAGGCAGATGCCGCAGGTTCCCCCGGCCTCGATGGCCATGTTGCACAGGGTCATCCGCGCTTCCATGCTCATTGCCTCAACCACCGGCCCGCTGAATTCCATGATCTTGTCGGTGGCCCCGTTCACGGTCAGCTTCTTGATGATAAAGAGGATCACGTCCTTGGCCGAGACGCCGTCCTGCAAGGCGCCGGTGATGGTGATTTTCATGGTTTCCGGGGTGCGGAAGGAGCAAACCCCTTTGAGGATACCAACTTCCAGGTCGGTGGTGCCCACGCCCGCGGCAAAGGCGCCGAAGGCCCCGTGTGTGCAGGTATGCGAATCACCCATGATCACCGTGTAGCCGGGGCGGACAAAGCCTTTTTCCGGGAAGAGCGCGTGGCAGACCCCGTTGGCCCCGATATCGAAGAAGTCCTGAATTTTATGGCGCCTGGCCCAATCGCGGATGATCTTGCCCTGCATGGCGGTCTTGGAATCCTTGGCCGGGGTGACATGGTCGATGACCGCCTTGATCTTGGTGGTGTCGAAAACCCGGTCCATGCCGCGGGCTTCGAGGTCGGTAATGGCGATGGGCGTAGTGATCTCGTGGCACATGACCACGTCGATATCCAAGATGACGTTTTCCGGGGTGGGGGTGTCGCGCAGATGCGCGGCGAAAATCTTTTCAGCTATGGTTTTACCCATTGGTCATAAGCCTCCGTGCGGGGGGATTGTCTGAGATTTTTTGGGTGGGGGTCATGCCCACGGTAAATAAGTTTTTTACCACAAACCAATAGCCGTTAGCCATGATAAATGACAGGGGCTGGCCTAAAAAAATACCGGCAATACCCGGTTTCCCAAACGGAAACACTTTTTTTCATACTTAAGGTTTGACCGGAGTTGAACGGCTGTATATCATGCTAGGAACCCGGATGTTTTGCCGCCGGGTCCTCCCTCTCTGGGCGCGGGAAATTTCTCTCAGGATTACAGCATGCACATGGCACGAAAGACCTCCCATACCCCTGCCCGGCAACGGTCTGCCGCCCAGGTTGAAAATCTGCAAACCGTCGAACTCATCCTGACAATCGCCAGGGATGAATATGGAGAAATCCCCCCCCGGCTTGGTGGGCTGTTCGATGATGTCGCCGCTCTTTACGCCGGAAACTGGCCAAGCCACGAAGCCTGCGCTGTCACCTACCACAACTTCAACCACGCCCTTGATGTCTGCCTTGCCGCGGCCCGCATGCTCTCCGGCTGGAACAAGGCGGAGCCGGCGCACCCCTTGGGACACAAGGACTTTCAGCTTGGCATGGCCGCCGCCCTTTTCCATGACGCCGGCTATATCAAGGACAAGGGCGACCAGGCCGGAGCAGGCGGCAAATTCACCCTGGTGCATGTCCAGCGGAGCATGGAGATTGCCCGGGAATACCTGGGGCAAAACCAGTGGCCTCAAGAAGAGGTGGAGGCGGTTGTCCGGATAATCTCCATCACCGATTACGCCAGCTTGCCGGATCTCGCCCCCCTGTTTACCGAGCCGCGCCTGAAAATCATGGCGCAGATGGTTGCCACCGCCGATCTGATCGCCCAGATGGCGGATATCGATTATGTCCGGCGCATCGACGATCTCTTTGCCGAGTTCAAGGAGGTCTATGAGTTTGAAAACCATAAGACCCTAGCCAAAAAGGGGACCAAGGTGTATAAAACCGTCCAAGAGATCAAGGACGGCACCATTGATTTTTACGAGAAGTTTGTCCTCCCCACCCTGACCAAGCTCGGCCGCATGGACCGTTATCTGACCAATTTTTTCGGCGACGGCAGAAATCCGTACCAGGAAAACATCACCGCCAATCTCTCCGATCACCTCATGGATGACCGCTCCCAATGGCGCCGCATCGGCGACATCCTCACCGACCTCGGGCTGGCTTCCAACAAACAGATTGCCGACGCCCTGGCCCGGCAAAAGAGTCTGGCCGGGAAAAAATCCGGTTCCACCCAAAGTTTCAACGCTCTGATCCGTGAGCACCTGCTTCCCTGGTTTACGGCCCGCTCCCAGGAAGGGCGCTGTCTTGGCGACATCCTCATGGAGATGCAGGCGGTGGAGCCGAAATCCCTGGCCAAAGGGTTGCTGGCCCAGATGCTGCCCGATTCCCTGTATGAGTCGCTTTCTCCCCGGGAGTTGCACTTCCTGCTCCAGGCCGCCATCCTTTTGCAGAATATCTGCAAAGGCCCCTGGATTTTGGGGGTGGTTCTGGAGATGGCCAACGAAATCCTTGGGTGCGAAGCCAGCTCGATCCTCATCGCGGATCTTGACGAAAAGGAGATGCTGGTCGCCCTGCCCACCGGCCCCAAGAAAAACGCGGTCTACGGCAAGGGGATTGCCATGGACAAGGGGCTTTCCGGCTGGGTTTACCGCAACGGCCAACCGGCGCGGGTGAGCAATGTCAATGTTGACGCCCGATTCGACGATGGCATGGACAAAAATATCGGCTTTGTCACCCGCTCCATCCTCGCCGTGCCCCTGCATGTGAATGGCGAGTGCATCGGCGCCGTGGAGGCGCTGAACAAAAACGATGACGATTTCACCACCCACGACATGAATGTGCTCGCCATCCTTGCCAACATGCTTGCCAATGTCATGGTCGGTGTTTTGTGCATCCAGGCAAACCATGAGTAATCACGCAAAAACGGCATCGGCACAACCGGGAGCCGGCCCAATCGGGCACATTCTTCATCTCCCCCTTTAACAAAGGGGAGAATATTTTCGAAACAACCTGAAATCGTGGCGATTCCAATAAACCCTTGAGCATCCTTTCCCAATGAAAAGTCTTTTCTCCGTCCTGTTGGCCCTTATCCTTGCCCTGCCCGCTGCCGCCCTGGGCGCCCAGGGAATCAGCATCGACGGCAAGGTGAAATACCCTCCCGGTTTCCGCAAGTTCGACTACGCTTCCGACACAGCGCAAAAAGGAGGCCAGTTGGTTCTGCATGATATCGGCGGCTACGACAAGCTCAACCCTTACACCCTTAAGGGCACGCCTCCCGCAGGGCTTGATGAGCTGGTTTTTGAGCCCCTTGCCGTGCCGAGCCTGGATGAGCCCTTTGCCTCCTATGGCCTGATCGCCAAGGATATCGCTCTGGCCGAAGACAAATTGTCCGTCACCTTCACCATCCATGAAGAGGCCCGTTTTTCCGACAACACCCCCATCACGCCCGAGGATGTAAAATTTTCCCTGGACACCCTCAAAAGCCCGGCGGCAAGCCCCTCGTACCAGATCTATTTTCAGGACATCGCCTCGGCCGAGGTTTTGGACCCGCGCCGGGTCCGGTTTCATTTTGCCCAGCGCAACCGCGAGCTGCACATGATCGCCAGCCAGCTCCCGGTTTTTTCCAAAAAATTCTACTCCGCCCATCCCTTTGACGCCCAAAGTCTGACCCCGCCCGTGGGCTCCGGCCCCTATCTGGTCAAGCATGTCATCCCCGGCAAATCCATCACCTATGTGCGCAATCCGCAGTACTGGGCCAGGGATCTCAACGTGCGGCGGGGGATGTTCAACTTCGACTCCATCACCTACAAGTACTTCAAGGATCAGATCGTGGCGGTGGAAGCATTCAAGGCCGGGGAATTCGATTTTCTCCCGGTCAACATGGCCAAGCAATGGGCCCGCGATCTGGTCGGCCCCAGGTTCAAGCGCGGCGAACTCGTGCGGGAAACCATGCCCCACAAGAATAACGCCGGGATGCAGGCTTTTGTCTTCAACCTGCGCAAGCCGGTTTTTCAAGATCCCCAGGTTCGCAAGGCCCTGTCCCTGGCCTTTGACTTTGAGTGGACCAACGAGGCCCTCTTTTTCGGCCAATACACCCGCTGCGACAGCTTCTTCAGCAATTCGGCCATGAGCGCCAAAGGACAGCCCGCGGGCCTTGAGCTTTCCTATCTTGAACCGTTCCGCGCCTCGCTGCCCAAGGAGGTGTTCACCACCCAGCCCGCTCCTTTCAGCACAAAACCGCCAGCCAGCCTGCGGAGCAACCTGCTCCAGGCAAAAAAGCTTTTACGCGAGGCGGGCTGGACCGTAAAAAATAACATGCTTGTCAACCGCAAAGGCCAGCCCCTGGAATTTGAAATCCTTCTGGTCGGCGCGGGCTTTGAGCGGGTGATGGAGCCGTACATCAACAATCTGAAAAAACTCGGGGTGCGCGCGCATTCCCGGGTCATCGACCCGGCCCTCTACATCCGCCGCATGGATACCTTTGATTTTGACATGACGGTTTCCGTTTTCGGCCAGGCCCAATCCCCTGGCAACGAACAGCGCAATTACTGGCATTCGACCGCGGCCCAGCGGCAAGGCTCCCGGAATCTCATCGGCATCAAGGAACCGGCGGTGGACTATCTGGTGGACCGGATCATCTACGCCCAAACCCAGGAGGAACTCTTCGCCGCCTGCAAGGCCTTAGACCGGGTTCTCTGGTACGGGTATTATGTGGTGCCCAATTGGTATCTGGCCCAGCACCGGGTCGCCTATCGCACCATCTTCGCCCGGCCGGACACCCTGCCCCTCTATTACTCGCCGTTTCAGGCCCTGATGACCTGGTGGCTCACGCAGGACAACCGTCAGCCCCGATAGCTTTTTTTCAAAGCGTATTACCCTGCGGTGGGGTAAAATGTATTATACGACTTCTTGATGTATCCTTTTCCCGTAGGGCCTTGGTTTTTTTATTCTATGAAGAAAAAAAATATCCTCCTTACGCTCGTCTGCCTTCTGGCCCTTGCTCCTGCTTCTGCCCTGGCCCTGCAGCCCGTGGCGCAGAAAACCGCGGAGAACCCGAAGGCGCTGGTTATCCCCGGCACCGGTGACAGCGAGGTGCTCTTGCGCAACCTCGCTCAGCTTTACACCAGGAACCGACCCGGAATCACGGTGGAAATCCCGGAAAGCATCGGCAGCGGCGGCGGCATCAGATCCGTTCTGAGCGGAAAAAGCCGAATTGCCCGGGTGGCCCGCCCAATAACGGAAAAAGAAAGCAGCCAAGGCCTCACCTCCCGCATTTTTGCCCTGGCGCCCATCGTTTTCGCGGTCAGCTCCGGGGTTGCCGAAGTGACGAACCTTTCTTTAGAGCAGATACTCGGAATATATTCCGGCACAATACGGCAATGGGATGAACTGGGCGGTAGCGGCAAGATTTATGTGATGAACCGGGAGGACGGCGATTCTTCCCGGACCGTGCTCGAAAATTTCCTCCCGGGATTCAAGGAGATTTCCGCCCCTGCCGGGGCAGTGGTGTATACTACCCCGGAGGCCGTGCGCATCCTGACGGCTTCGCCAAACACCATCGGCTACCTGCCCATGCCCGCCGTGGCCGGGACCGGACTCAAGGTGCTGTCCGTCCAGGATATCGCCCCAACCGCGGCCAATGTCCGTCAGAAGAAATACCAACTGGTTGTTCCCTTTACCGTGGTATGGAAAGATCCCCTCCCGCCGCTGGCCCAGGATTTTGTGAATTTCCTCTCAACCCCCGCCGCCAAAAAGCTCATGCTGGAAAACGGCGCCATCCCTGTTGAGTGAGCCTTCGCCCAATGCGCACCTCCATATTCAAAAAGATCTTTATCAGCCAATTTGCCCTGATCATCATTGCCTCAGGCTGCATTTCCCTGGCCAGCTATCTTTTCATGGTCCGGCAGTACAACGAATCCCAGAACGATACGCTGCGGATTATTTCCTCCGCAACGGCCATGCGGGTTTCAAACAAGGTTGCCCAGCACCGGGCCATCCTCAAGGAAGTCGCCGAATCCAAGGAGGTAGCCCTGTATGCCCAAAAATTCCAGGAGCTCCTCCTTGCCAAGCATCTGGGCCAACACCGGGAACAGTTCCCGGTTCTTGCATATGTCAACCAGGAGGGCGTCCAGGAATTTCGCCTGGTCAACGGCCAGGCCAGCGAAGACCTCGAAACTCTTGCCGGTCAGAAGATATTCCGGACTGCCCTGTCCGCCCCGAACCAGGTCATTCTCGGCGAGGTGGTGCTTGATCCTGTTTTAAAAAACCACGCCTTGCAGTTTGCCTATGCCCGGATAGACTATTTCGGCGATCAATTCCTCGGCCTGATTTTCGGGCAAGCGCCCCTGGCGAATTTTGTCGCCCCGGCCGCCAATTGCATCCCCAGCAAAAAAGGCTACTGTCTGATCGTTGCCCAGGACGGCACGATCCTGAGCACCCCCGAGGCAAAAAACGTTTCGCAACCTGTGGTTATCGGCACCCCCAACCTTGGCGCGCTGTTTGCCAAGGCCGAGACAGAGCCCAATGGGCAAATTCGGCATGCCGCGGTCAATGGCGAGGATTGCTATTTTTCCGTCAGCCTGATCCCTGGCACCCCCTGGCTCGCCATGGCGGTGCTGCCTTCGCGGCAATACAACGCGGTGCCCGCACTGTTTCGGAACTTTTCCATCGGCCTTTTTCTTGGTCTCTTGCTCCTGGCAGGCATCATCACCTTTTTTCTCGCCCGCTCCCTCACCTCCCCGATCAGAAAACTCGCCATGGCCAGCACCGCCCTGGCCCAAGGGGATTTTTCGCAACGGGTTGACGCGGGCAAGGACGAAATCGGCGATCTGGCCCAATCCTTCAACTCCATGGCCGAGCAGCTCGGCGCCTTTGTCGCCCGGGAAAAACAGCTCCTCGCCGCGGAAGCAGCCGCCCGAATGAAGGCAGAACTCGCGGACCAGCATAAAAGCGAATTCCTTTCCAAGATCAGCCATGAGCTGCGGACCCCGCTTAATATCGTTCTCGGCATGGCCGAATTGCTGGACAAGGGCGCGCAGGACGAAAAATCATCCCAGAAGATCTTAGCCATCAAGGAAGCCGGACGGAACCTGCTCCAGCTCATCGACGGCATTCTCGATTTTTCCCGTCTGGAAAGCGGCACCATAAGCCTTACGCCTGCCCCCTTTGACCTCTTCGCCATCCTTGGCCGGCTGAAGAAAAAATACGAGCCTGCCGCCAGGGCCAAGGGGCTTACCCTCCTGTACACAGAAGCGGAAGCGGTGCCAACCACGGTTGTCGGTGACGAAGGGCGAATTTTCCAGGTGCTGGAAAATCTGCTGGACAACGCCATCAAATATACCGCACACGGCGAGATCTCCTTGCGGGTTCGCCCTCTTACCCTCAAGGCCAGCAACGACGGGCACATCATCCATCTCCGCTTCGAGGTGGCCGACACGGGCTGCGGTATTCCCTTAGAACAGCAAGCAGCCATGTTTAAATCCTTCAAGCAGGCCGATCCCTATGCCACCCGCAAGGCCGGCGGCCTCGGGATCGGCCTCACCATCTCCCAGCAGCTCATCGAACTCATGCATGGGGAGATCAGCATGAAAAGCGAACCCGGCCAGGGGAGCACCTTTTATGTCGATCTCGACCTGCCGGTGGCCAAGGAAGCGGCATCCTCCGCAACCGCGGAGAAAGAGCCGGAAATACCCACCAGCGAAACAACCGAACACTCCAGCGGAGGAAAGGGGATGAACATACTTGTCGCCGAAGATAATCCGGTAAATCAAAAGCTGCTGCGCCTCATGCTTGAGATGCATGGCCATCATGTGCTGGTGACCGCCGACGGCAAGGAAGCCGTTGCCGTCTTCCAGAGCGAGCATATAGACCTTGTTCTGATGGATGTCCAGATGCCGGGGATGAACGGATTTGAAGCAACCGCCGCCATCCGGGAGCTTGAGAAACCCGTTGGCAAGCATGTGCCGATCATTGCCGTTACCGCCCATGTCATGCCGGGCTATAAGGACGAGTGCCTCAAGGCGGGCATGGATAATTACCTGTCCAAGCCCTTTCGCATGCAGGAACTCTTTGCGATAATCGATGAAACCCTTGCCCAGTTGAACAATCCGGCCTGATATCCGACATGGCCGCCTATATTCTCAGACGTCTCCTGCTCATGATCCCCACTCTTTTCGGGATCATGCTGGTCACCTTTGCCGTCACCCAGTTCGTGCCGGGCGGGCCGGTGGAGCGGATGCTCGCCCAGTTGCAGGGGCAAGACCGCGCCGGCGGCGAGGTGCGGGCCAGCCGCAGCATGGATTTCTACCAGGGCAACAAGGGGCTCGACGAGGAACGGGTGGCGCAGCTCACCAAGCTTTACGGCTTTGACAAGCCGCCGGCGGAACGTTTTCTGACCATGATGAAGAGCTATCTGGTCTTTGATTTCGGCACCAGCTATTACCACCACAGCAGCGTGGCCTCGCTGGTCATTTCCAAGCTCCCGGTCTCCATGTCCCTCGGCTTGTGGTCCTTTCTCATCGTCTACGGAGTCTGCATCCCGCTCGGCATTGCCAAGGCCATGCGGGAAGGCTCCCGCTTCGACGTGGTCACCACCTCCGTGATCCTCATCGGCTATGCCATTCCCGGCTTTGTCCTGGCCATCGCCCTCATCGTCCTCTTTGGCGGCGGGAGTTTTTTCAGCATTTTTCCCCTGCGCGGCCTGGTTTCGGACAACTGGGCAGAGATGGGGCTGGCGGCCAAGGTGGCGGACTACCTTTGGCACATGGTCCTGCCCGTGCTCTCCAGCACGGTGGGCAGCCTGGCGGTCATGACCCTCTTGACCAAGAACAGTTTTCTTGAAGAAATCCGCAAACAGTACGTGCTCACCGCCAGGGCCAAAGGGTTGAGCGAAAATCAGGTTCTGTACCGCCATGTGTTCCGCAACGCCATCATCCCCATCATCACCGGTTTTCCCGGCTCCTTCATCACCGCCTTTTTCACCGGCAGCCTGCTCATCGAAACCATCTTCTCCCTGGACGGCATGGGGCTTTTGGCCTACGAATCCATGCTCAACCGCGATTACCCGGTGGTGCTGGGCACCTTGTATTTTTTCACCATCATCGGCTTAATCTCCCGCTTGCTCTCGGACCTGAGCTACGTGGTGGTGGACCCGCGCATCAGCTTTGAAAGCGTGGAGTCCCGGTGAACGATTTACCCATGCACCAGAAACCACAGAAACTCTCCTCCCGGCGCTGGCGGCGATTCAAGGCCAACAAGCGGGGCTATTACAGCCTGATCCTCTTTTCGATCTGCTTTTTCCTCTCTTTAGGCGCGGAGATCCTCAGCAACGACAAGCCCCTGCTGGTTTCCTACCAGGGAAACCTTTATTTTCCCATGCTGAAGGCATACCCGGAAACCACCTTTGGCGGGGAGTTTGAAACCGAGACCGATTACCAGGACCCCTTTGTCAAACACAGACTCACCAGCGGCGCCAATTATGCCCTGTTCCCGCCCAACCCGCACAGCTTTGCCTCGATCAATCTCCAGCTCAACCAGCCGGTGCCCTCCCCGCCCGACAGCACCAACTATCTGGGCACCGACGACCGGGGCCGCGATGTCCTGGCCCGGCTGCTCTACGGCTTTCGCCTCTCGGTGCTCTTCGCCTTTGTCCTCACCTTCATCGGCACCATCATCGGCATTATCACCGGGGCAATACAGGGGTACCTCGGCGGCCGCACCGATCTGTTCATGCAGCGCTTCATCGAGATCTGGAGCGCCATGCCCGAGCTGTACCTGCTTATCATCTTTGCCTCGATCTTCAAGCCCAGCGTGCTCCTGCTTTTGATCCTGCTTTCGATCTTCGGCTGGATGGGGCTGGCCGACTACGTGCGGGCCGAGTTCCTCAAGGGCCGCAACCTCGATTATGTCAAGGCGGCCAAGGCGCTGGGCGTGGGCAACATCACCATCATGTTCCGCCACCTGCTTCCCAACGGGATGACCCCGGTGATCACCTTCCTGCCCTTCCGGTTGAGCGGCTCGATCCTGGCCCTGACCAGCCTCGACTTCCTGGGCTTGGGCGTGCCCGCCCCCACCCCGAGCTTGGGCGAACTGCTGGCCCAGGGCAAGAACAACATCGAGGCGTGGTGGCTCTCCCTGACCACCTTCGGGGTGCTGGTCGGCACCCTGGTGCTGCTGATCTTTATCGGGGAAGCGTTACGGGAGACCTTTGATCCGAGGAAGGTGTGATGTATTACCCTCCCCCTTGACGGGGGAGGGTCAGGGTGGGGGTGAAGTCGGCAGAAGTAACCATGTCGGCACCTTCACCCACCCCCCAGCCCCCTCTCGTCAAGGGAGGGGGAGCTTAAAACAAAAAGCTACAAGGCGTACCATGCCAGGAATGATCCATGCTGCTTGAGCTGAAAAATCTCTCCGCCGGTTTCTACTCGGACCGCGGCTTTACCCCGGTGCTGGACAAGCTTTCCTTGGCCATCGCGCCCGGCGAAACCGCGGCCCTGGTGGGCGAATCCGGGTCCGGCAAATCGGTAACCGCCCTTTCCATCCTGGGGTTGCTGGAAAAAGACGCAGCCAAGGTCGAGGGGCAGATCCTCTTCAACAACGAGGATCTGGTAACTTGCCCGGAAAGCCGCTTGCGTCAGATCCGCGGCAACCGCATCGCCATGATCTTCCAGGAGCCCATGACCTCGCTCAACCCGGTCTACTCCATCGGCGCCCAGCTCATCGAGCCGCTGATCCTGCATCAGGGTCTTGGCAAAAAAGCGGCGGCCCTAAAAGCTGAAAATCTCCTGGAGCGTTGCGGGATTCCCGACGCGGCTCAGCGGCTGAACAGCTTTCCCCACCAGCTCTCCGGCGGCCAGCGCCAGCGGGTGATAATCGCCATGGCCCTGGCCTGCCGCCCGGATCTGTTGATCGCCGACGAGCCGACCACGGCCCTCGACGTCACCATCCAGGCGCAGATCCTGGCCCTGATCAAGGAGATCCAGCAG
Organism: Hydrosulfovibrio ferrireducens; assembly: GCF_046883345.1. NCBI lineage: Bacteria > Pseudomonadati > Thermodesulfobacteriota > Desulfobulbia > Desulfobulbales > Desulfobulbaceae > Hydrosulfovibrio > Hydrosulfovibrio ferrireducens. The sequence goes on from NZ_JALKCW010000013.1 coordinate 15,092, forward strand.
GAGTTGGGCATGGCCTTGCTGCTCATCACCCACGACCTCAACATGGTGGAAAAGATCGCGGCGCAGGTCCACATCATGCACCAGGGCAAAATCGTGGAAAGCGGCCCCACCGCCGCGGTGTTCCGCAACCCGCAGAACCCCTACACCATCCATCTCTTAAACAGCGTGCCCCACGACCCCCCGACGCCCAAGGACAGCCCGCCTCCGCTCCTTACCGCGGCCAACCTCTCCTGCCATTTCCCGATCAAGGCCGGATTCCTGCGGCGCACGGTGAATACCATCAAGGCGGTGGACGAGGTAAGCCTCACCATCCACCAGGGCACCACCTTCGGGGTGGTGGGCGAATCAGGCTCTGGGAAAAGCACCCTGGGCATGTGCCTGCTCAAATTGGTCAACAGCCGGGGAACCCTGCTCTACGAAGGCCGCGATCTGCTCACCCTGTCCAACAGTCAGTGGCGCCCCCTGCGCCGCGATCTCCAGGTGGTGTTTCAGGACCCCTTCTCCTCCCTGTCCCCGAGGCTCAATGTCGGCCAGATCGTGGGCGAGGGCTTGAGCGTGCATGGCCTGGGCAACCGGGAGGAGCGCAAGAAACGGGTGGCCGAGGCGCTGATCGAGGTCGGTCTTGAGCCGGAGATGATCGAGCGCTATCCCCACGAGTTTTCCGGGGGCCAGCGCCAGCGCATCGCCATTGCCAGAGCCGTGGTGCTCAAGCCCCGCTTCCTGGTGCTGGACGAGCCCACCAGTGCCCTGGACATGACCATCCAAGCCCAGATTATCGAGCTGTTAAAAAACCTGCAAGCCAAGCACAACATCACCTACTTCTTCATCTCCCACGATCTGCGGGTGATCAAGGCCATGGCCGACGAGGTGGCGGTGATGCAGAACGGCCGCATTGTCGAGTCCGGCCCTGCGGCCCAGCTCTTTGCCAACCCGGCCCACCCTTATACGCAAAAGCTTTTTTCCGCCGCCTTTGACCTGGCTCCGGTCTGAGCCGACCGGTTTCACATGGGATAAGCGTTGGGGAACAATTACTCCAAGGAGAAAAAAATGAAAAAACACGGAAAAAAACTGCTCATTGGCGGGGTGATCATGGTCTGCCTGTTTCTGGCCGGAGGATTAGCCGCACCGGAGAAATCAGCGGCCGCGGCTAATCCCAAGGTGTTTTTTGATGTCACCATCGGCGATGAAAAAGCCGGGCGGATCGTGATAGAGCTGTTTGCCGATGTGGTGCCGAAAACAGCGGAGAATTTCCGGCAACTGGCCACCCATGAAAAAGGCTTCGGGTTCAAGGGCAGCATCTTCCACCGCATTATTCCCGAGTTCATGCTCCAGGGCGGCGATATCACCAACAGCGACGGCACCGGCGGCAAATCCATCTATGGCCGCACCTTTGCCGATGAGAATTTCATCCGCAAGCATGTGGAGCCGGGCATGTTGTCCATGGCCAATGCCGGGCCGAATACCAACGGTTCCCAGTTTTTCATCACCACCGTCAAAACGCCCTGGCTTGACGGCAAGCATGTGGTCTTCGGTAGGGTGGTTGAAGGCTTTGAGGTGGTCAAGAAGATCGAAGAAATGGGGTCGCGCAGCGGCCGGCCGCGAACAAAAGTGGTGATAGTAAACTCCGGCCAACTGGAGCAATAAGCTTTTCCCGCTTTCCGTACTACCTATAACAAAGGAGACGAAGATGAATCCGCGCCTGATGATCCTGTTGGCTGTTTTGCTTGTTTTCCTGCCTGGCGCCGTCGAGGCCAGAGAGATCCGGCTCAATAAGGGCGAGGTTTTCCGCGACCGGGATCTTACCGTGATCTGCGAAGGGGCGCCGGGTACAGTTTCCGACCTTGTCCAGCCCATAGCCGTGCGCGAGTGCCAGTACTGGGACGATTTTTCAAAAAAATGCCTCTTTGAAAAAACCATTCATAGTTATGGCGAAGTGGAATGTGTCGAAGAGTGCCAGTATTGGGATTCGTTCAGCAACACCTGCGACTACACAAGCAAATGCACCTTTTATCCCCAACAGGAAGCCTTTGTCCTGAAAACCTGCACCGAATTCGATGATCACAACCGCAAGTGTCTCAAGACCCGGGAGGAAAAAATCCGCGCAGGCAGATAGTTGCCCTGGGATGACACCTACATGTTCAGTCGTTCCAGAGCGGTGACAACTCCGCCGGTGAATTCCACCCGGGCCACGGCATATTCCTCCCGAGTGTCGCGGTTGACCCAGACGTTTTCGTACTGAACGCTGCTCCTTCCCGATGTATCGCGCACCCGCACCGGGATGGTCATCCGATCCGTGTGGGTCAGTATTCGCGTTCTCGAGTACGTCCAGACCGTTGCGTCACCCTTGTCAGTGGTCCGGGTATAGATCGTGTCCGGCATCCCCCAGGCAAGTTTGACCATTTCTTCGCTGAACCCGAGTTCCACCTGGCCGGCCCGGATTTTCTGCTGGATTTCCGCGTTGAAGGAGTTGAAGAGTTCCTGATTCGAGGCGATGCGGCGGTCCCTGATCTGCTGGACGCTCATGCAGGCGGAAAGAGCAAAAACGCCACCCAGAATAAGGAGCACTAGTTTTGTTTTTTTCAACATGACGCTGTCTCTCTGGAAAATGAGCGTGTCTGGAAAACGCCAACAAGGCATGTACCTGATTCATCTTAAAATAGAATCGTACCAGAGAGGAAGAAAAGAAAACGAAGTTCCGAATAAACAGGATTACCTCTGCAAGGCGGCAAGCCTGTCCCGCAGCCATTCCTCCAGCGGCTGGTTCAGACGATGCACGGTGCCGCCCGGCAACCGCCCGTCCTCCCGCACCGCCGCCTCGAAAAGACCGGCAGGCACTTCCACCTTGGCAAGTTCTTCGGCGCCGCCCATGTTCCTGCGGATAAGGGTGACTTGGGGCGGGGTCTCCCAGTCGAACAAGACGAAATAGACCGATTCATCATGGACGGAGCTGACGAAATCGTGGCCCCGGGTCCAGCCCGAGCCCCATTCGAGATACATGTCCACCGCCTTCTCCGGGGTCATCTGCCAGTCGATGGATTCCAGCAGTTGCTGCTGGCGGCAAAGCTCTTCCGCATTCATCATGATCGCGCACCTCCCATGGATGGAATATCGATAAACTCCCAATTGTTTCCATCATAAAGCACAGTGGCGCCAAGCCGCCTTGACCTAAGTCAAAAGCTTTTTTTAAAACTGATTCCCAGCGAAGCTGAGTTCCTGGATTTACGGCAGAAGATCTAGCAGGATGTTGAAAAAAGCCGTCCTGGCTTTTTTCAACCACGATCGGTCAGAAGTGAATTCTGTCCGATCTCACAATTTCAACGAGTTAGGACTCGTCGAAATTGGCGATCCATCCCTGGATCGCACGCAGGGCATCGAAAAACGAGTTTTTCAACACCCTGCTAGTCCCAGGAAACACCGGAGGAAATAAAGGCTGAGGAGCCGCAGGCCATGACTTGGATGGAGGCGCGGTGCAGGGGTTTACTAATTCAGCCAAAATGGATAAGAATAGAGATATGAGCTCAGAAACGAACCAAAAGACCCAACTCAAATTATATCCCTTGCTCAGCAGCATTTCAGCCGCCACTGACTTGATCAGCCCGGTGCTGGTGGACCACCATAAAAAGGTCTCTTTTGTCGCCGCCACCCTCGGCAAAACGCTGGGATTGGACCAGCACAGTCTGGAACGGCTTATCTTGGCCGCGGCAGTACATGATATCGGCGGGCTGTCGAGCAAGACCCGGGTGCAAACATTCGAGTTCGAAGTGGCGGAGCCGGATCGCCACACCCTGCCGGGATATTCCCTGCTCGCTGGATTCGCGCCGTTTGCGGACCTGGCCCGGCTCATCCGTTTTCATCATGTTTACTGGCAAAACGGCCAAGGCATGGTGGACCGGGGCGAGGAAGTCCCGCTGCTCAGTCATCTCATCCACCTTTCGGACCGCATCGCGGTGCAGCTTGATGCGAACCGCGAAATCCTGAGCCAAAAAACGGATATTGTCCGGCGGATCACCGCGGAAGCCGGGGAAATGTTTGTACCCGAGCAGGTCGAAGCCTTTCAGGAAGTGGCCGGCAAAGAGGCCTTCTGGCTCGATCTGCTCTCCCCGTCGGTGAGCACGATTTTGCAGGAGCGTTTCCCCCTGGGCGGAATGGAGCTTGACCGCGGTGAAATCCTGGCCCTGGCGGAGATGTTCAGGCGGATCATCGATTTCCGGAGTCGTTTTACCGCCACCCATTCAAGCGGAGTGGCTGCCGTTGCGGTGGCCATCGCCAATCACAGCGGTTTTAAAAAAGAAGACCCGGACAGGATAAAAATCGCCGCGTTGCTGCACGATATCGGCAAGCTGGTGGTTCCCCTTGAAATTATTGAGAAACGCGAAGGGCTCACCAGCGAGGATTTTGCCATTATCTACAAACATCCCTATTATTCCGCGGAAATTCTCCGTGGCATTGAAGGGCTTGAGGATATCGCGCAATGGGGGGCATTGCACCACGAACGGTTGGACGGCACCGGATATCCATACAAAAAAACGGCTGAAGAAATACCTCTTGGCGCCCGGATACTCTCCGTTGCCGACACCTTCACTGCCTTGATGGAGGACCGTCCCTATCGCTGCGGCATCAGCGCGGCAAGCACCGATCGAATCATGCGGGATATGGCGACCTGCCAGAAGATCGATAAGGATTTTGTCGCGCTGATCTATGAAAACATCGAAGAGATTAACGACAAGCGCTATGAGGCCCAGGTCGGCGCCGATCTTAGCCATCTGCAATTTCTGAAGGATTGTCGATTGTTCGACAACACCAAGGAAGCCGAAGAAAGGTGTCCGGTCAGAAGGTGAGGCAGCTAGAAAGCAGGATCTCAGCTTCATGTCGGCCAAACCCCAATACGTCTAGTTGCCCTACCCTTCCCCGCCGCTGATCAGGTACTTGAGATAGTGATAAAACGACAGCCCTGAAAAAATCACCAGCAAAATCAAAGAAAGTTGCACCGCCAGCCGCTGGTAGCCATCTACCACCCCCTCCAACCCTGCCTTGCCCCGCACCAGCCCTGCAATCGGTGCGCTGGCTCCGAAGAACGTTGCTGGAATCAAGGTACCATACAGAGCAAAGCCGAAATAATGATACTCCGGTTTGAGGATACAAAACGGGCACTTATGGTAGGGCATGGCATAGACATAGGATGAAACCACCGTGGTGATCACCACCAGGGAAAGGACAAGAAACCAGAGCCAGCCCACGGCATAGAGCCCGGCCAGCCAGGTTTGCCACCGCCGCAACAGCCCCCATCCCACAAGCAGAAGCCCGGCAATGGAGCCGGCAAAGGCCAGCAGCACCCCCTGTTGCGAATACCCGGTAATGAGATTGGTGGAGCCGCCGGTGCTCTCGCCGAAAACCACGGCGCAGCAGGAGGTGATGATGTCCGGCTTGATCCCGGCGATGTACAGGGTTTGCAGGGTGACATCGAGGACAAGCAGAGGCAAAAGCAGGAGCAGGGCCAGATACTTGATCCGCACCAGGGGGTAGTGCTCCGAACGGATGTCCAATTGGTGGAGAAGAATCCAGAAGCCGTAGAAGAAGACGCCGAACAGTTTGACCAGCAGCGCGGGCATGCCGTAGGGGTTTGCCAGCAAGGCGCCGGTGGCGCACATGGCCCCGACAATGACCTGGCAGAACTCATCGGCTGCCAGCACGAAGAGGATCAGGGTGATGATCTGAAAGCCCAGGCCGTAGGCGACCAGGGTGGAAGAGAGCCAGATCTCGTTTTCCAGCCTGATCTGTTGGTTGCTGTCGCTGCCCGGTTCCCAGAAACGCAGGACCCGCACCGCTGTTTTTGCGGCCACCGCGCCGAGCACCAGCACCACCAGGCTGCAGAGGGTGAGAGCCAGGCTCCAGGGATTAAGGAACATGGATTCTGCCGTCCTGGATGGTCACGGTCCGGTCGATGGCCGGATGTTCGAAGACCAGAGGATCGTGGGAGGCAATGACAATGGTCTTGCCCGCCGCCTTGAGCTGCTGCATGATCGCCATGAACTCCCGGCTCAGGGTGGTGTCGAGATGGGCTGTTGGTTCGTCCGCCAGGATGATGGGCTGGTTGTTGATCAGCGCCCTGGCAATGGCCACCCGCTGCAGCTCGCCGCCGGAGATCTGCCCGGCCGGGAACTGGGCCCGGTGGCTGATGCCGAAGCGCTCCAGCAGCTCGTGCGCCCTTTGCCTGCGCTCCTTGGGCGCTACACCCAGCGGCAGCAGGGGCAGGGTGATGTTCTCAAGCACCGTGAGTTCGGGCAGGATGTTGAAGCGCTGGAAGATAAAACCGATGGTCTCCCGCCGGTGCAGGGTGAGGAATCGGTCCGGCAGCCGGGCCAGTTGCCGCTCGGCAATGGCGGCCCTGCCGCTGGTGGGCGGGAAGATGCAGCCGATGATGGCCAGCAGGGTGGACTTGCCCGAGCCGCTCGGCCCCTTGAGGCAGACCATGCTCCCCTGCTCCACCGTAAGATCGATGCCGGAGAGCGCCCGAACTTCGTTGGCCCTGCCCTGGTTGTAGATCTTGCTCACTTGGGAAAGTTCGATCAGCATCGCCTCAGCCTCCCAGCGCCGAATCGGCGGGAACCGTGGCGCTGCGCCAGGCCGGGATCACCGTGGCTGCCAGATAGGGAATCACGGTGAAGGCGAGGATCAGCAGGATATCCCCCACCGCCAGCCTGGGGAGAAGATGCAGATCCGGCCTCAGCACGGACCAGCCCATGAGCACCGGCCTAAAAAGGGCGGCGGCACAATAGACCACATGGATGTAAGCCGCGGTCATCCCCACAATGCAGGCCAGCCCGGAAACAATCACCGACTCCCAAAAACGGACCGCCAGGATGTCGCTGGTTTCCCAGCCCAGGACTTTCAGGATGGCGATCTCCCGCCGCTCTTCCGGGGAAAGGCCGGAGGCCTTGTCCCAGGCCAGGATGACAAAGGCTGCCAGGGCGGAAAGCAGGCAGATGGAACCGAAGCCGCTGCGCCAGCCGAACACGACCTGATAGGTCTTCTGGATCTGCGGCCGGGTCAACACCCGGACCCCAGGCAACGTTTCGGAGATCTTTTTGGCGATGGTCTCGATCTCCGTGGGGTTGGCCACGTAGACGCAGAGGTCGGTGACCAGCCCGGCGGGAATCCCGAAGAGATCGCGGGCATCGGCCAGGTTCATGACAATGAGGTCGTTGGTCAGGATATCGGTGTCCCGGGAAAACTCGCCCCTGACCACAAAGGGTTTCAGGGAAAGATCGGGCCGAAACAGGGAGAAGGTGTCGCGGCCTGCAAGGTCCAGGGCGTTGGTGATGGAACAGCCGATAACCGCCCAGCCCTGCGCATCATCACCAGGCCCCGGCATGGTGCCGCTGGCCAGGGTCGTATCGAGGCGAGCGCCTTCCGGCATCTCAGCCACCTCCAGCCCCATGACCGTGTAATTGGCCAAACGGACCTCATCGAAATAATAGCCCCAGATCCGGGGCACCACCCTGCGGATGCCGAAGATACCGGCCAGCTTGTCCCCATACGCCAGGGGGATGGCCTCCTGACGGCCGGCGGACATCTTCTGCAGGGTGATCTCCGGGGTATGGACCAGCACCTGCTTTGCTTTGTCCGATAAGGCCTGGGTCACCATTTGGAAGGAAGCAAGCAAAAAGATAACCGCTCCAAAGACCAGCAGCACGCTGAGGCTTTTCAGGCGGTGCCGCCACAGGGATGAAAGGGCATACTCGAGGATGTTGAGCTGTTTTTCCAGATTGTGTTGGGCCATGGCGGTCAGCGTTGCGGCGGCAGCCAGAAGGCGCCGGTGGGAAAATGTTCGATGGCTCCGGGATGATCCATGAAGGGGACCACGTGGTCGCTCACCGCGGGATGTCGGGTGTAGCGGGCCTCGGTGGCCACGGCCAGGTCGGTGAGCCCCAAGCCGCTGGTGACCACCTCCAGTTGGGCCAGGGTCGCCTCCTGAGCCTTACGCCTGGCCAGGCCATCGAGAAACAGCGCCCCGTCAAGGGCCAGCAGCAGGCAGAGAAACATGGCGAAACGAAGAGCGGGCCGCATCGGTTCAACGCATCTTTTGGCCGTGACGCATGGACTGCACCAGCGGTTCGGTGATTTCGTCAAAACGGATGACCTTGGTCCCCTTGTGATCCTTGCGGAAATTTTCCGCCGCCGCAGCGGAGCCAAAGGGGATGAACTCGTGGCCCATGGGCCCGTAAACATCGCTGCCGATGACATACCAGGCCGAACGGCCATCGAGCCAGGCAAGGGTGTAATAGTCCTTCACCCAGATCTCCTTGGCTGCCTGCCCCGGCGCGCCGAAGGAGGCCGGGGTGAAGGTGAAGGCCATCATGTCCTTTACCCCGTCGAAAAACTTTACTGTCCCGTTGCTCAGCCGGACCTGGGTCAGCCAGTTAGGATATTTGGCCACAAACATCCCGCAGACCGGGCAGCGCTCCTGGGGGGCGACCTCCTTGGCGGGCTGGGCCAGGAGCGGCTGAGCCGGCAGGAGAAAAGAGAGCACACAGAGAATCAGGGCATATTTTCGAATATTCTTTTTTCTGATAACCATGCTTGTCATTTTCAGTCAACCTGTTGTTTTTCCGCAATTTCGCCAAAATACTCGCCCAGCAGCCCCTTCAACTCCGCCTCACTCACCCCGCCGAGGATGGCGGCAAGGATCCGATGGTCCGGACCAAGGACAATGGTCTGCGGCTCCAGCTTGATATTGTACTGCTTCGAAATCGCTCCGTCCTTGTCCATGAGCACCGGAAAGCCGATCTCCAGGTCCGCCACGAACTGGCGCACCGTTGCCTCGTCGGAATTGCGGTTGATATAGACCACCCGCAACCCTGCTTGCTTGTACTTTTCAAAATATTGGTTGAAGATCGGGGTATCGGCCCGGCAAAACTTGCAATCCGTGGACCAGAAACGGAGGATGACCGGTTTTCCCTGGTATCCGGCAAGGGATAGAGGCTGCCCGCTCAAATCGGTTCCGGCAAACGCAGGGGCCGGATCGCCGATTTTCAGTTTCTTGGCCGCCTGCTCACCGCCGGAACAGGCGGTAAGGACAAGCAAGACCGTGGAGAGTAGAAATATCGGGAGGATTTTTTTTACCATACATAATACTCAGCAATGTCTAGGTCCCCCTCCCCCGCCAAGGGGGAGGGAGCTTTTTACGAATTCCGCTTATTCCGGAAATGCAAAAAAACTCAGCCGGCCTGTGGAGTGAGAACGCCCTGGCGCATGGAGAAAACTCTGGCGCCCTTTTGGGTTGCGGCAAGGTCGCTGTTGTGGGTCACCACCACAAAGGTCGTGCCCTGTTCATTATATCGTCTAAACAGTGCAAGGATATCCTTTTCTGTTTCTTCGTCCAAATCCCCGGTGGGCTCGTCGGCCAGGATGATGTCCGGGCAGTTGATAAAGGAGCGGGCAATGGCGACCCTGCGCTGCTGGCCGCCGGAAAGCTGGGAGGGAAAGGCATTAGCCTTGTCCGCCAGGCCGACCTGAGAGAGGATATCCAGGGCAAGATCGCGGCTGCCCGCGGGATTGTGCCCGAAACTCAAGGGCAGCAGGATATTTTCCATGACCGAGAGGGTGGGAATCAGGCTGGCGAACTGGAAGATGAAACCGATCTTGCTGTTGCGCATGGTGGAAAGGGCCTGGTCGGATTGCTGCCAGTTTTCCACCCCATCAATAAAAACCTGCCCGCTGTCCGGGGAGGTCAGCCCGCCGATCAGACTCAAGAGCGTTGTTTTTCCGGAACCGGAATGCCCCAGAATAACGAGAAAATCCCCCCTGTTTACAGAAAGATTTACGGTGTTGACGGCGTGGACCATGGTGGCTTCCACCGGGTAGGTCTTGGTGAGATCCTTGCATTCGATGATCACGTTTTTCCCCATTGTTTCGATGCGGTATCAGGTCATGGGCCAGGGGGCTGAAAAGCGAAAAACAGCCCAAGGCACGATCTGCTGCAAAATTATTTGCTTCTGCGTAAAAATCAGGTTGCCAATATACCACTGAGTGGTAATATCGTAAACATGAATGCGGCATTTTGTCGCATGGCAATTTGTCGCACCTGGGAATTCCGCCTTGAGCGAGAGCAGCGAGCCAATCGCCTCCGTCCAAGGCGATTAGTACATGAACAGACAGTCACCAACTGTCGGATGCCGGCACGCCCCCATGACCTTGCCGGCGTTTACAACGAGGAGAAAATCATGCAACTCACCAAGTCTACCTGGCGCAAATCCCTGATCACCGGCACCGTCGTCGCCCTTGGCCTCGCCGGCGCCACCGCGGCAATGGCCGCGGGCAACTATTCCGGCACCGCCTATATTGCCGGCATGGGCGGTCATTTCGCCAAGGCCGTGTTCAAGATCGACCCCAAAGCCGAGACCCCCATCATCCTGGACGAACTGGATAAGATCGACATCGGCAGCGGCGCGACCCACCCCACCCATGACGCCCGCATCGACAACAAGGACCGCAACACCATGTTCTGGTCCACCTACAAGCCGGATGCCGCGGCCAACAACTCCTACCATTACGGCAAGACCGACCTCAAGACCGGCCAGGTCGTAATGGACAAAACCTTCCCGGTTCCGGCCAAGGTCATGAACACCAAGGCCGGCTACTGCGCCTCCGCCCAGACCAAGAACTTTTTCATGCCCATCTCCATGAACAAACCCGGCTACATCAGCGTCATCGACAAGAAGACCATGGAGATGAAGCACAACATCTTTCTTGAAGGCACCGAGGCCGACATCAAGGGCGGGGTTAAATACACCCACGGCATCAACTCTCCGGACATGAAAGAGATCCTGATCACCCTCAACGAATCTAATGTTGCTCCGGACAACAAGGAGCTGGGCGACGGCATCGGCAAGATGCACATGTTCGTTCTTGACGCCAAGGCGCTTGAGCAGGGCAAGGTCAAGGTACTGCGCAAGGGCGTGGCCGACGGCAACGCCAAGAAAACCATCAGCTTCCGTCAGTACTACTCACCGGACGGCAAGTACATCGCCAACGCCACCGGCGACATCCTCTTCCTGATCGACGCCAAGACCCTGAAGACCCTGGCCTCCGTGACCATGGCTCCGCTGGAAGAGACCCACGACGCCATTTTCACCCCGGACAGCAAGTACGTCATGATCACCACCCGCACCAAAGCCGTTCTTCCCGGCTGCAAGGATCCGTCCAAGCCTGCTGACGGCGAGTGGCGCATGGACGGCCAGTTGCGTCTCTTCGACGTTGCCGCCAAGAAGCTGGTCGGCAAATCGACCTCTGCTTGTCTCAAGTGCCATGACGAGCAGCTCGGCACCGGCGAAGACGCTCCCCACGCCGTTCTCTGCGGCCTTGACGTGAACTGGGCCAAGGTAGCGAAGAAGAAATAAGTTTTCTTCAGCACCGTTATGTTCTATACAAAAACCGGGGGGCCACAGCCCTCCGGTTTTTGTGTTTTCTGAATCCAACCCCCTTTCCTCAACCGACCAGAAACCCTATGACACCCCGCAACGCCCACACCATCATCGCCATTGCCTGGAAAGGCGTCACCCGGAAATTATTCCGCAACCTTATCCTCATGCTGGCGGTTGGTCTGCTCGTCGCCCTGCTGACCTTTGCCATGCTCTTTAACAAGGCGGTGGAAGACGATATCGAGGAGGCAAGCAAGCGGCTCGGCGCAGACATCGTCATCGTCCCCTCCGAGGCCAAGGGCAATGCCGAGGAATTCATCCTGGAAAGCAGGATCAAGAGCTTTTACATGGATAAGTTCGTGTTCGACGACATCAGCGAGCTGCCCGACATCAAGCAGGCAACCTACCATATCTACCTCAACACCCTGAGTTCCGGGTGCTGCAGCATCGACGAAGGGCAGGTCATCGTCTTCGACCAGGACAAGGATTTTGTCGTCGCCCCCTGGCTGGAGACCGGGCCCAAACGTCTGGAGCCGGGCGAGATCTACGTGGGAAGCTATGTGTACGAGTATCTCGGCCTGATCAACACGGCCAGCCTTTTTGGCAAGGGCGTCAAGGTGGTCGGCCATCTCCGGCAGACCCGCACCGGCCTTGACCACGGGGTGTTCATGCGCCTCGACGACCTGAATAAAATCTCCCCCGAGGCAACGGGCGGGTATCAGACCGATAAAATCTCCATCATCTTCATCAAGGTGAAAGACGGGGTGCCGACGGACAAGGTGGTGGCGGATATCCGCACCCTCAACCCCACGGTGGGGGTGATGACCAGAGGCGACATCGGCGCCGACGTCCGAAACACCCTGGGGGACATCCTCCGGGTGTTTTCCATAACCATCCTCATCTCCTCGCTGCTCGCCCTGCTCCTGGCCTGGTCGACATTCACCGTGCTTGCCAACGAGCGGCGGCGCGAGGTCGGGATCCTTCGAGCCATCGGCGCCCATCAGCTCCACATCATGAAGATCTTCCTGGCTGAGGCGTTGCTGATCAGCACCATGGGCGGCGCGGCCGGAGTGGTCATCGGCCATTCCCTGATCCATTACCTGGCCAAGGACTTTACCCTGCTCCGCACGCTGGGCACGGTTTCGACCATTACCACGGCCAACATCACCATCGGGCTCATCGCCACGGGAGTCGGCATCGTCATCTGTCTGCTCGGCGCGGCCATCCCCATTTTCCGCCTGGCCCGGATGGAACCGCTGCTGGCGATCAAGGAAGCATGATTAGCTGAAAGCTGTCAGCTTTCTTATAAAGCATACTTTGCCGCGTATCCCCGGGGTGTGACCATGAACCCTTGCCAGGCAAAGGTCATGGAGTTGCCGACGATGATGGTGGTCTGCATGTCGATCTCGTTTTCCAGCATCTTGCCCAGGGTGGTGAGCACAATCCGTTCATTCTCGCGGGTGGCGGCGGTGACGATGCCCACCGGGGTTTTAGGGGCACGGTGCGACAGGAGAATCTCACGGGCCCGCACGATGTGCTCGGCCCGCTTCTTTGATTTCGGATTATAGATCGCCACGACAAAATCCGCCGCTGCCGCAGCCTCAAGCCGTTTCTCGATCTTTTCCCAAGGGGTCAGCAGGTCGGACAGGCTGATCGCGGCGAAATCATGCATGAGCGGCGCGCCCAAACGGGCGGCGCAGGCATTGAGCGCGGCGATGCCCGCGATTACCTCTATCTCCACACAAACGTTCTGCTCCCTGGCCATCTCAAAGACCAGCCCGGCCATGGCATAGATGCCGGGATCGCCGCCGGAAACCAGGGCGACAATGCGGCCTTGGTCCGCCAAATCCAGCGCCTTGCGGCAGCGGTCGACCTCCTTCATCATCTGGGAGGCCAGCACCTCCTTGCCCGCAAGAAACTCCGGGATCAAATCAAGATAGGTCTGGTAGCCGACGATCACCTCGGCTGCACCGAGGGCCTCGGCTGCAGCAGGGGTCATATGTTTTGCAGAGCCGGGTCCTGTTCCGACAACGTACAGTTTACCCTTGCCACCGCCATGGTTACATTGTGCCATTTTCTTTTCCCAACCAGTAAATCGTTACTCTGTGCGCTGAGGAGGGCAGCGGGTTCGGCCACGCCGATCACGCCCACATTCCGCAGCGCCGCCACGGAAACCGTTACACCTTCAACCCTGTTCAACTCTTCCTTGCTGAAAAATTCCAGCCGCCAGCCCTGCTCCTTGGCAAAGGCCAGCAGTGCAACTTCATCCTGCTTGACATCGATGGAGGCCAGATTGCGGATGCTCAACTGCGACAGCCCTTGGTCGGAAAACAACTCATCACAGGCCTGCCGGAGTTCCATGACCGGAGTCCCACGGTTGCACCCTACTCCGACCACCAGATTTTTGGGGCGAAAGACCACCGCCGTACCGTAATCACCAAGATACGGTGAAATCACGATATCGGCCGGTTCCGGCCCTCCAACCTCCACCAATCCCTGGGGCAGCGAGGCAATGGCCACCTCGGAAAAAATTCTGAGGCTGCCGCTGTTGACCAGCTTGGCGCTGGCCTGGGTCAACCCTTCCTTACTCTTGCAGACAAGGTTCTGCGCTCTGGCCCAGAGATCAAGGGGGACAAGACCCAAGGTGTCGGAAGCTGTGGTGATCACCGGTTCGCCGCCGGAGAGAACCGCCACCTGCCGGGCCAAATCGTTGCCCCCGCCCAGATGGCCGGAAAGCAAGCTGACAACATGGCGCCCCTTCTCATCCAGCACCACCACACAGGGGTCGTTTGTCTTACCTTGCAGAAGAGGAGCTATGGCCCGCACCACAATACCGGTGGCCATGATGCAGACAAAGCCGTCCAGTTCCCGCCAATGTTCGGCCAGAATCTGCGCCACCCCACCCTCCTGCGGCAAAACCTGGGCCTCCGGCATTTTTGTGGCCAGATCGGCGGCCAGTCGTTTGCCGCCGTCGGTTATGGCGAGGATGCCGATCTTCATAACCCTACTGGTCCGCATCCCGAAAACCATGGCCGAAATGCCGGTCATAGAGCTTGGACAGGGCCGGAGGCGGGCTGCTGGCCAGCACCTTGCCCACCGCGATGATCGCGGTTTTGGTGATCCCCGCCTCCTTGACCTGGGCAGCAATGGTGGCAAGGGTTCCCCTGATGCTCCGTTCCTCGGGCCAGCTCACCTTCTCGACTACCGCCACCGGGGTGTCCTGCGGGTAGCCGCCGCTGCGCAGATCGGTCACGACCTGCTCGATCATGCCCACACTGAGCAGGATCAGCATGGTGGCCTGATGGCTTGCCAGGGAGGAAAGGCATTCCTGCTCCGGCACTGGGGTCCGTCCGGCCCTGCGGGTGATGATCACGGTCTGGGAAACCTCGGGCAGGGTCAGCTCGGTGGCCAGGGCAGCGGCAGTGGCCATGGCCGAACTCACCCCAGGCACGACCTGAAAGGGAATCTCTGCGGCAACCAGACGGGCGATCTGCTCGTTGATTGCTCCATAGATGGAAGGGTCGCCGGTATGGAGCCGGACCACCCTTTCCCCTTGCTCATGGGCAGTGATCACCAGAGCCATGACCTCGTCGAGATTCAGGCCGGCGGAATTATGCACTTTAGCGGTCACTCCGGCAAGCAGGGGTTCTGGCACCAGGCTGCCGGTGTAGACGATGCAATCGGCTTCCCGCAGCAACCGCTGCCCCTTGACCGTAATCAGCTCCGGATCGCCCGGCCCTGCGCCAACGAAATATACGGGAAAGCGTTTTGTTTGACTCCCCCTCCCTTGACGGGAGGGGGCAGGGGGGTGGGTGAAATTGCAACCTGCCGAACTCATAGGTGGTCCCCCCTCTCCCTAACCCGCCAGGGGGGAGGGAACTTTCTGGCCTTTTGCATTAGGCGCGCTGAAGTCATGATTTTCTCACGATGATGGTGGAGAAATAATGGGGCTCATCATTATTGCCTGTAAGCGCGGTGGTCAGATCGCGTCTGATCCGCTGGCCATTTTGACTCGTGCGCTCCACCAGCACGGCCTTGTCGAGCAGATTCATCTCGGTGAGCAGCGGCACCAGCCGGTCCATAACCCGGTGCACCTTCATGAGGACCACCGAGTCGAACTGCTCCAGGGTCTCCCGCAAGCGGCCATTTTCAAAGGTGGCAGGAATGACCACCAGCCGGTCGTCGCCCAGACAGAGCGGCTGCCCTGCGGCCGCAGCGGAAGCGCCTATGGCGGAGACCCCGGGAATGATCTCCACTGGCAGATCAGGGGCCAGGGTAAACAGGGTTTCGCAGACATAAAAACCGGTGCTGTAGATGGCCGGATCGCCAAGGGTTGGAAAGGCCACATCCCGGCCCGCCTGCAAATGGCCAACGATCTGGGCTGCCGCCGCATCCCAGGCCTTTTTCACCTCCGGGTCCGGCGTTTGTCCCATGCGAACCTTTTTCATGGGGAAATGGTGGGTGATGATCTCCTTGTCCCCACGCGCCACAACCCCTTCCGCAATCCCCAGGGCCGTGCTTGCCCCGTTCTTTTTCGCCGCAGGGGCAAGCCACACCCCGCAACGCTCCAAAATCCGCACGGCCTTGAGGGTCATGAGCTCCGGATCGCCAGGCCCCACGCCAACCACATACAATGTTCCCTTCATTTTCTACCTGTCATAACTGTTATGGGATTCAATACCTTTCCCGATTCTGTTTTTGGAAAAGTCGTTCGTTCAATCTGTACTCGGGTCAAATCAACCTGTAGGCCATGCATGGCCATGCACTGCGGCGCCTCGGCCACGGTTGCGCCTATCACTCCGTTCACCACCATCCTGCCCCCGCTGGGCAGACGATGAGCAGCCTGGCCAATGATGGCAGGCAATTTGCCGCCGCTGCCGCCGACAAAGACCCGGTCCGGGTCCGGAAGGCTGTTTAAAACCTCGGTGGCCTCCCCCTGGATGGGGATGATGTTGTAGCAGCCGAATTGCCGGATGTTCTTTTTCACATTGGCAAAGGCCTCGGGATGCTGATCAACGGCAAAAACGGTCAAATCCGGATGCATCCGGGCAGCGGCCACGGAGATGGAACCGCTGCCTGCGCCGATATCCCAGAGCACCCCGGTGCTTGGCAGTCGCAGGGTATGCAGGGTCACGGCCCGCACCTCGTCCTTGGTGATCAGGCCGCGGCTGTGGGCAATCTCTTCCTCAGTAAGCCCGAACACCGGAATGCCTTCTGCCGCCACAGGCGGTCGGGTGACAATCAGCATATTCAGTTCGGCAAAATCCTGGTTCGCTGCCTCAGCCAGGGTTCCGGAAAAAAGACGCTCATCCGTAGCGCCCAGATTTTCCGCCACATGCACCCGGCATTGGGCCAACAGGGGTTCGTCTTCGATCAGCTCCAGATACTCGATAAGCTGTTGGGCCAGATGGGCAGGTGCGTTGTGCCGGTCGGTGAAGACAAAGGTCTTTTCACTGCCAAGCAACAGGCCGGGAGCATGCAGGGTTTTCCTCCCATGCAGGCTGACCATCTTCATGTCGTCCCAGGGCAATTTAAACCGGGCGCAGGCCTCCTGCATGGTGGAGAGCGCAGGGAGAACCACCAATTGCTTCCTCCCGAATTCCTTGAGCAGCATGCGACCGATCCCGAAAAACAGCGGGTCGCCGCTGGCCAGCACCCCGACATCCCCGCCGGCCAGTGCCTGTCGGATACTGGCCAGGGCAGGCGCCAAGGGGGAAATGGGGAGTTGCTCCGCCGCCATTTCCTTTGCCTGGGAAAGATGGCGGCGGTCGCCCACGATGAGCCTGCACTGGGCCAGCATCCCGGCCTGTTGCTCCGTGAGTCCCAGACAGCCAACGCCGAACAAAATCAGGCTAAACATGCAGCTCCACCTGGGTATGGCTATTTACCAAATAAATCTGCACCTCCAGGCCGGAAACCTTTTGGGCATAGCGCTTGGCCGTTTCGCACACCGCCCGGATCAAATCGTTTCTCCCCTGTGCATGCAACCGTTCATGGAGCTCCCGGGCAGTGTTGACCTCTTTGAGGCTTGCCAGCAAGGAGAAATCCGCCCCCAACCGGGCCAGCAGCGCCAGCCCGTCCGTCACTTCCAGGGCGCCATGCCGGACATGGGTCTGGGGAATCTCCAGGGCCGCCTTCATGATCTTGGCCCACATCCCGGCCAGATGAATGGAGGCAAAACCGCGCCGGGCCGCGGCCAGCAGGGAAAATTCCAGGTAATCCCCCATCATGGCATAGGCTTCCTCAGGCAGGGCGAGCAGGGTCTGCACCCCCTTTTCCGAGGTGCGGCCGGTGGACAACACCACCTCGGCAAGTCCTGCCTCCTTGGCCACGGACAGGGAAGCCTCGATGGTGGCGGTCCACGCTTCCACGGACACGGGATGGACGATGCCGGTGGTGCCGAGGATGGAAAGCCCGCCCACGATGCCCAGCCGTTTATTCAGAGTTTTCTCCGCCAGTTCCTCGCCCCTGGGAACGGAAATTACTATCTCCAAGGGTTTCCCCGTCTCCTTACCCAAACCTTCCAGAACCGCGGCCAGAATCATCCGGCGCGGCACCGGGTTGATCGCCGGTTCCCCGGGCTTGACCGCGAGGCCCGGCTTGGTTACCCGGCCAACCCCTGCCCCGCCGTCGAGAAAGATATTTGTCTGTTCGAGCTGGACACAGTTCAGCTCCCCCTCCCTCGCCGTTGTCACTGCTGACGGGAGGGGGCTGGGGGGTGGGTGAAATTGCGAACTGCCGGGTTCATCGCTGTTTCCCCCTCTCCCTAGCCCTCCCCCCGCCAGGTAAGCGCAGACTCCGGGGGGGAGGGAATTTTTGCAGGAAAACCCTTCCGGCAAAAAAGAAACACTGGCCACGATCTCCGCGCCGTTGGTCACATCCGGATCATCCCCGGCGTCCTTGATTACCGAGGCCCAGGCCTGGCCGGACTTTACTTGGCAGTGATGCACCGCAAAGCCATGACGGCTGCCATCGGGAAAGGGGATCTCCACCTGCTCGGGCCGGGGCCACCCCACAAGCAGCAGCACCGCCGCCTTGGCCGCCGCAGCCGCACAGGCGCCGGTGGTATATCCGCTTCGCAGTCTGCGCGCCATGGGTTCCCTATACCTCTTTCGCCAGACGGATGAGCGCATTGACAATGGCCACAGCCACCGGAGTGCCCCCCTTTCTGCCCAGGCAGGTGATAAAGGGGTATGTCTTTTCGCTCAACAGCTCCTTGGATTCGGCGGCATTGACAAAACCAACGGGCACTCCGACCACCAGACCGGGGCGCAGCTCCGGGGCCAAAGCATCCCAGCACTCCATGACCTTGAGCAGGGCGGTGGGTGCGTTGCCCACCGAAACGATACCGATATTTTCGGTCAAGCCCATCTCAATGGCCACCTCGGAACGGGTCAGGCCGCTCTCTTTGGCGATTCTGTCCACTTCCGGATCAGCCACCTTGCAGATCACCGAGCCCCCCCAAGCCGCTAACAGCCCCTTGCTCACCCCGGCCGCACCCATGTTGACATCGGTCAAGATATTGCGTCCCGCCCGGATTGCCGCAATCCCGGCATCAATGGCCTGGGGGTAAAAGACCAGGCTCTCGGCAAAGGAGAAATCCCCGGTGGCGTGGATCACCCGCTGCACCACCTTGAAGGTTCTGGGGTCGAACTCGGTGGGGCCCAGCTCCTCGGCAATGATGCGGAAGCTTTCGGCCTCGATGGCTTCCGGTGCTATCTCCATGATGGTGCTCTTCATTGTTTCTCTCCCATGGGGCCAGCAGAGCGGCAAGCCCGGACAAATTCCACCGCCATCTGCGGATTGTAACCGAAATGGAGGTGCAGGTACCCGCCCAGCACATTGTTATACCTATAGCCTTCCCGGCTTTGCTCGCCGTTACCACTGTTCACCGTGTAGATCCGTTCAACATGATCCGGCATTTGATCGATCACCGAGTAATGGAACTCATGGCCCCGCAACACAGTGCCAGTCGGGCCAAAGAAGCAATCCTGTTCAAGGCGCACCTCCCGATAGCCCAGGCTGGCCCGCTTTTTCTGCATACGGGCCGTCACCGGGAATACCCCGGCCATGGGCAGCACCCCGATATCTTCGCCAACGATGCCCTCAGTCAGATACATGAAGCCGCCGCACTCGGCATAGAGCACCCTGCCGGAGTCGGCCCAATCGGAGATCGCCTGCCGCATGGTGAGGTTGCCGGAAAGCTCCCTCGCGTACAACTCGGGGTAGCCGCCGCCCAGATAGAGGCCGTCCAGCCCCTCGGGCAGGTCCCGATCCGCCAGGGGACTGAAGAAAACCAGCTCCGCGCCAGCGGCCCGCAGCAGATCGAAGTTATCCTCATAGTAAAAGCAAAAGGCTCTGTCCCTGGCCACCCCGATTCGGGCCTGCACTGTTCCCTGCTCGTGACGGGGAGGGGCATCTTCCACTGCCGGCACTATTGCGCTTGCGGCCAGCTCCAGCAAACGCTCCAGGTTGACCTGGGCGCGGATCGTTGCCGCCAAGCTCTCCAAGGCCTCGGGGCTGATGGGCTGCTCTACTCCGGTGAACAGGCCGAGATGCCGGGCGGGCATGGAAAAATCAAGGGACTGGGGCAGATGCCCCAGTATCTCGGCCCGGCAATGCTTACGGATGGCCCCGCTCACCAGCTCCAGATGCCTTGGGCTGGCAACCCGGTTGAGGATCACCGCCACCGGCGCCACCTCGGGCATCAGCGTTTCAAAACCTTTTAAGACCGCAGCCACGCTTTCCGCGGCGGAGCGCACATCAAGGATCAGCACCACCGGCACGCCCAAAACCTTGGCCAACGCCGCGCTGGAAGAATCCTGGCCGTCGAACATACCCATGACCCCTTCGATCACGGAGATCAATAGTGACTCCCCCTCCCTCGACGGGAAGGGGGAGGAGGACGGGTGAAACCGCGAACTGCCGGGTTCATCGCTGGTTCCCCCTCTCCCTAACCCGCCAAGGGGGAGGGGACTTTTTTGGCCTTTTGCGAAGGTTCCCCGCACCTGTGCTTCGCCCATCATCCACAGGTCCAGATTCCTGGAAACCCGGCCGCAGGCCAGTTGGTGCAGCCCCGGATCGATGAAGTCCGGCCCGCACTTGAAGGGCTGTACCGGCATTCCCATATTGCGCAGGGCGGCAAGCAACCCCAGGGTGATGGTGGTCTTGCCGGAGCCGCTGCTGGTGCCGGCAATCAGGATGGCGGAGTCGCGATCACCGGCCATTGGCTGTCACCTTTTTTCGATTCAGGCCGGGAAAAAGCTCCGGGTAGAGCAGTGCGGCAATGGTTCGTATCCCCTCGATAATCCGCAGGGTTGGCCGCGAAACCAGCCGTTCGTCAATCAGGAAAACCCGGTTGCTGCGCACCGCCTTGATCGCCTGAAATCCAGGCTCCTGCATGATTGTCTCCATGGTCACCGGATTCATCCGTCCCTGCTGGGCGAGAAAAACCTCGATCTCCGCACCCTTGGCCAGGATGCGCTCCTTGCCGTAGGCGGCGATATTGGTTTCCCGCACCTGGCTGGCATCCGCGGCCACGTTGGCGCCCCCGGCCTGTTCCAGCACATACATGGCGATGCTTTCCCGGGCAAAGGTCTTCATCTTGGTGTGAATGGCCTCAAAGTAGACCTTGACCCTGGCCGTTTCCTGGACCTTGGCAATGATCTTCCGGATGGCCGCCAGCTCCGTCTGGAAGGTGGAAATCATCTCCTCGGCCTGCCGGGTTCTGCCGGTGAGCAGACCCAGAGCGCGCCAATAGTCGAAGATCTCCTCCACTGTTTTTGGCTGGAGGGATACCACCGTAATCCCAGCCTGGCGCAGGGTGGCCAGCAACTGCGGCGCGGAACGCTCGATCATGGGCCGAACCAGAACAAGGTCAGGCCGAGCGGCAATGAATTTCTCAGGGTCTTCTCTGTAGCTGAAATGTTTCGTATCCTTGAGGTGGGCCGCTCCCTCATTCCCGCCTTCGATGCCGATAATCTCGGCGCCGAGCCCCAGGCTGACCAGATTTTCTGTATGGGCCGCGTAGAGAGAGATAATCCGGGTATAGGGGCGAGCAACGATGACCGTTTTGCCCTCGCTGTCCTGGAAGGTGGCGGGAACAGCGCCAGCCAAGGCATGCGGGCTGAGCCCGGCCAGCAGGGCAAAAACAAAAAGAAGCATACGCATGGTTATTGTTGACACGATTTCAGCTCCAGTAACGGAAAGATATCTGTTGGGTGTTGCTGAATGCGTCAAACGCCACCCTACTCTCCACCCCGAACACCTTTTTGATCATGGCCGACTCCAGCACCGTGTTCGTGGGGCCGCTGGCTGCGACCTTGCCTTTCTTCATGAAGATCAGCTCGTCGCAGTAGGCCGCAGCCAGGTTCAGATTATGGATCACAGCGATCACGGTCCGCCCCTCTTCTTGCACCAGCTTTTTGGCCACGTTGAAGATCTGCATGGTGTACTGCACATCCAGGCTGGAGGTTGCCTCGTCAAAGAGCAGACAGGGGGTCTGCTGGGCCAGGGCGCGGGCCACGACAACCCGCTGTTTCTCCCCGCCGGAAAGCTCGTTGACAAAACGGTCCTTGAAATGGCTGATGCCGATGGCAGCCATGGCCGCATCCACCTGTTGCCAGTCTTCCGCTCCAGGCGAGGCGAAACGACCGATATGGGAATGCCGCCCCATGAGCACCACCTCCTGCACGGTGAAGGCAAAATCGATGGCAAAATCCTGGGGCACCAGGGCGACCAGCCGGGCCAGATCGCGGCGGAGGTAATCAGCAACCGGCCGATCCATAAAGGTGACGCTTCCTCGGTCCGGACTCTTGGTGCCGGTGAGCAGATCGAGAAAGGTGGTTTTGCCGCAGCCGTTTGGACCGACGATCCCGTAAAACTTGCCCGGCTGGAGAGAGATGTCCAGATCGGCCAGGGCCGGGGTCTCCCCGTAGGCGAAACTGACCCCGGTCAGTCCAAAGCCGCTTGTTGCGGTCATATCGCCCTCCTCTGCCGCCTGCGGAAAATCACGCAGAAAAACGGGCCGCCGATCAGGGCGGTGAGCACACCGATGGGCACCTCCACCGGCAGCACCGCCCGGGTCACGGTATCGGCCACCAGCAGGAGCAAGGCTCCGGCCAGGACGGAAACCGGCAGCAGCTTCCGGTTGTCCGGACCCACCAGAAACCGCATGAGGTGCGGCACTATGAGCCCGATAAAGCCGATGATCCCGGAAACCGACACGCAGACCGCCGTCACCAGGGAGGCGGACAGGAGCAGAATCCAGCGCACCCTGGTGCTTTCAACACCCAGGGTATCCGCCGACCGGTTGCCCAGACTGAGGATATTGAGATCCCTGGCATAAAAAAGGGAGAGCAGCAGGCCGCAGACCAGCGCCGCCGTTACCACGCCCACATCCAGCCAGGTCCGGGAGGCGAAGCTGCCCATGAGCCAGAAGATGATCACCGCCACCTGCTCGTCGGCCAGATACTTCAAGAAGCTGATCCCGGCCGCCAGGATAGCTCCAACGATGACGCCGGAGAGGATCAGGGTGTTGGCCGAGATCTGCCCGTTGAAGCTGGAAAGGTAGAGCACCACCAGCAGGGTGAGGGCCGCGCCGGTAAAGGCAAAAAGCGGCACGGAAAAATGTCCCATCATGCTCAGGTTGGCCACCAGGGCCAGGGCCGCGCCAAAGGCCGCCCCGGAGGAAACCCCCAGGGTGTACGGGTCGGCCAGCGGGTTGAGCAGGATGCCCTGGTAGATGACGCCGCTCATGGCAAGGCCGCCGCCCACCAGGGTGGCGGTGAGGATCCGGGGCAGTCGGACGTCAAAAACAACAAAGGGGATCACCGGGTCGATCCCCGCCAGCATTGCGGGATTGGAGGTTATCCTCGCCGCGATCACCCGCAGGATATCGCCGCCGGGCACAGCGATATGCCCCATGCCGGTGGCATAGACAATGGCCCCGAAGGTGGCTGCCGCCAGGGACAGGGTCAGCAACCATATGGTGTATCCGCTCTGCCTCATTGGGTGTCAAATCCCTTCATCGTTCATGGCGTCTTTGATATGCTGGGCAAAGATGGCGGCAAAACCATCGGATTCTCCAAGGCCGACAAGGGAAGCAGCCACGTTAATGCCCTTCGCCTCAAGCTGGCTTTTCAGGGAATCCGGTTCAGATCCGGCCATGTCGTTCTTGGCATGATCTCCGGCCACGGTCATGAAGGGCTTAAGCAGCACCTTCCTGGTCTTGTCCGCCTTCAACTCCGTAAAAAGACGGTCGTTGTCCGGAAAGCCCTCGACCATTGCAACATAGATACGCGCCCCGGGATACCGCTTGCGCATCACCTGCTCGAACTCCAGGTAGACCCCGGTGGAATAATGCTCATTGCCATGGGCGAAATAGACCAGCGTCCGCCCGGCTTTTTGGGCCATCTCCACGTCCGGGGCCAAAAGGGCTGCCACCTGTGCGATATCGTGCCGGTATTCGTGCTCGATGCCGTGGGTTCCCAGGGCAGGCCGCCCGATGAGGATCTTCTTGAACGGCATGTTCCGCTTCTTCACGGTTTTGATGCTGTTCAACCCCTGCACATAGGCGGCCAGATCGGCAAACTCCTCCCCGCTGGAGATATGGGTCGGCTGGACAACGATATAACCGTACCCTTCGTCCTGCAGGTCGGCGATGGCGGCCAGGGGCCCCTTGACATTGATGATCTCCGCGGGCACCTCGGGGTGCTGTCCCGCATAGGCAGGGTCCTTACGCCGCTCCTGCCAGATCCTCCGGATGATGTTGGAAGTAAAGGCCAATCGCACCGGAATGCCCGGCAGGGATGCCTGGACCTGATCCCGGATGTTGAGGATGCCGGGCAACCCGCTTTCATGGCTGGTGCCGAACACCGCCAGCACCACCGCCTTTTTCTCGGCCGGGGCCGCCTGGGCATTCATAGCGCCAAGCGCCAGAAACAGGGCGACCAGCAACCAAACAGCATTGTGTGACATTTTTTTCAAACGCATCTTCTTCTCCATCTTTTAAAAGGTTGATAAGTTCCCTTCAAAAAAAGACGGCATCCCCCTGCGTATTCTGCTCAGCGCGCAAGGCCGGAAACCTTTCCTCGAAGGTTGCAGCAACAAAATCAACGAGGCAGGTCTCCTGACTTTTCCCAAAACCGGTTCGCCTTCCCACCCCACAACAGGGGGCAGTGGCTTGAGAACCGGCGTTCCTGCTTCGCATTGGAAGCAGGAGGAAATTACAGTGGCGGGACCGTTCCCGATTTGCACGGGATTCCCTTTTAAGCCCAATGGGCGCCTTGTTGACAACACACTTATGGATTCTACAAAAACCGGCGATTCACCTCACGCAAGACACGAAAATCATCCGGGTTCACTCTAGCCAAGGGTCATGAAATAATAGACCAGACCAACGGCAACCACCGACCCCATGCGCAATACCTGACTGACCCCCACAAGCTCAAGGGCAAGGCGCGGGGAAAAGATCCCCACATAGTACGGAAACTGGTGCCGCACCGCCCGGATGGGGGTGGAAAGGATATTGCCGACCAGGAGAGCGAGAACCACCTCTTTATAACCGAGGCTATTATTTGCCAGCAGAGCCCCGGCCGCGGCCAGACCGGCGGAAAACTCCACCGTGACATGGGCCATGACTATACCGAGGCTTTGCGGTTGGAGCCAGGCAAGAAACCAGGCCTTGGTGGCAAACAATTGCTCCAGCCAAACAAACACCCCATGCTTGCCCAAAAAGTAGAAAAGGATGTACACGGGCACGGTGAAATAGAGGAGCCCCTTGATCCTTTTGCGAAATCGTTTGATGCTTTTATCCAGGGCCTGACGCCAGCCGGTTTTTTCCCGGATCAAGCCCGCTATCTCCGGCTGTCCGGCCTGAAGCGGCGCGAGCAGCAACCTGCCGCCGATCACCACCAGCACGGTTTGCAGTATAGCCGCGCTGAACGTCAGCGCCAGGTACAGCAGGGCCGCCATTTTAATCAGCGGCGCGGTGAGGAAGAAAACCGTGGGCAGATGGAGAAAAAAACGGGGTAATCCATTGAAGAGATTGGCAAGCACCAGCTCTCGCTTGCTCAACTGCCCTTTGTCGAAGGCCTCGGCCAGCATGGTATTCGCGGTAACTCCGGAGAAAAACGCCATGGAAAAGCTGGCCCCGGAGGTGGGGGAAAGTCTGCCCAAACGCACCAGAGGATGGGTCAAGGAGGCCAGCCGGTGTGTCCAGTTGAGGGCCTCGATGAAATTGGCAACGATAAGCCCCACGGACATCCAGAAGAGGATCTTGGCCAACGGCCAGAGCAGATGCGCCCAGAGGGTGGTGATAAGATGCAGTTCCTGCGGCATAAAAAAACCCCGGACCGATTTTCTCGATCCGGGGAGGCCCTGTTTCATCCACGGCAGATCATCACATAATCACTTGTCCACGGCGATCATGCGGCATAATTTTTCAAGGCAGGTCTTCTGACTTCCGGTTCATCCTTGTTTCGCGCCTTCCCATCTTGGCGCCCATTCGGAAACAGCCCTTTCGCCCGATTGCAGCGCTGCTCAGTCGTCGAAAAATGCTCACGTAAATGTGTACGCTCCGCTTTTTCGTCTCCCTCGCGCCTTGCACTCGAACGAAATTGCTCGTTCCGGATGGACACCATGCAAACAGTGGCGTGTGCTTGCGAAACGCGTCCCCGGTTACAGCGGCGGGCCCGTCCCCGATTTACACGGGGTTCCCGATTAAGCTCCCTAGGAGCACCTTGGAATGCGTTATTTAGCATAGTTAGCAAAACTTTGCCACCATTCTTCTTTCACACAAGCGATGGTGACACCGTCACCTTTTCAGTCAATTGAAAGGCAACAGACCACAACTCACCCGAAACTTTCTCCTGCACAAGTCTCCATTTTCACAGGCATGCCGAAGATAGTCCCGCCGACTGTCGCGGTTGACGAGAACTTCTTTCTTGACTTTCACCGTAGATCCGCTAAGTTTGACATCGATATCTCAGGCGCTCTGAAAAGAGCTTAAAAGGGAACCCGGTGTAAATCCGGGACGGGCCCGCCGCTGTAACCGGGGACGAGTTTCGCAATACAGCCACTGTTTTTGAACGGGAAGGCGCGAAGCAAGGACGAACCGGGAGTCAGAAGACCTGCCAGGGATAGTATGTGTATCGCACACCTCTCGTGGACAGGGAGGTGCGGCGCTGGTCCAGTGGATATTTCGGGAAATCCCCTGATCGATACTTATCGGTCCGGGGATTTTTTTTTATCCGCTTTCCTTTCATGGATGCCCCCCGGATCAAAAAAAATTTTGGTTGGAGGGATGCAAACAATGAACAAGAAAATGTATGCGGCGGTGCTGGCCATGACTGTTGCCTGGCCGGTTCACGGACGCAGCGCCGAGCCGGTGGCCACCATGGATGAGGTGGTGGTAACGGCGACCAAGACAGCGGAAAACGTCCATGATGTGCCCAATGCCGTGATCCTGAAAGACGGTGGGGATATCGAGGACGCGCCGGCCAGGAGTCTCGGCGAGCTGCTGGCCAACGAGCCGGGGCTTGACTGGCGCACCAGGGGCGACTACGGCGGGGCCACCGAAGAGATCCATATTCGGGGCATGGGCGGCGACGCCACCCAGGTCTTCCTGAACGGCATCAACATCAATTCTCCTTCCGTGGGCACTGCCGACTTGGGCCTGCTGCCCATGGGCAGCATCGACCGGGTTGAGGTGGTCAAGGGGCCTGGTTCCCTGCTGTACGGCACCGGCGCCATGGCCGGTACGGTGAACATCCTCACCAAGAACCCCGAGCCGGACAAGCTGGATATGAAGCTGGGAAGCGGCTTTGGCAGCGAAGGCAATTACGAGCTTTCCGCGGAACAGGGCATGTATGTTGCCGACGGCCTGGGCTACTATCTCACTGCTTCCCGCCGGGAAAGCGACGGCTTTCGCGACAACAGCGACCTCCGCCATAACGACGCCTCCCTCAAGCTGGTCCACGACAAGAACAAGCTGCTCTCCGCCAGCCTGTATGGCGCCTGGATCGACCGGGAATACGGGGTGCCGGGGGTGAAGCCGCCCGACACCACCCAGGAGTATATTGTCAACGGAACCCGGATGTACAACGCTGATGCCGCAAGTCTGGTGAACGAGGGCAGTGATCAAAACTTTTACTCAGCCCTGGAGTTGAAAAGCCAGCCGCTTTCCTGGCTGACCCTTGCCCTGCGGGGCGATGCGGTGAATATGGAAAATTATTTTTATCAGCGTTACAACGCAACCGGCGCCGGGCAGGAAACCTGGGTCACCAACGAGGTTCTAGGGCTGGAGGGTACGGCGGAGATGCGCTTGCCAAAAGGGATTACCCTGCTGCTAGGCAGTCAGTACCGCAATTACGATTACACCAACGAGGTCGGCACCCTGGATGCCTATGGGGTGGCGCTACCCGCCGCCACCACCGAGGCAGAGCATGATGTCTTCACCCAAGGCAACTACGGCGAGGCACAGTGGCAGGCGAACCAGTATCTGAAGCTGCTTGCGGGGCTGCGCTATGAGGAGCACTCCATGTTCGGCCACGAAACCCTGCCCCGTTTCGGCGTGGTGGTGACCCCCCAGGAGACGACCAGCATCAAGCTCGGTCATGGCAAGCACTTCAAGGCGCCCACCATGAACGACCTCTACTGGCCGGAAAGCGCGTATGTGCGGGGGAACCCCGATCTGAAACCCGAAACCGGCTGGCACAGCGATCTCACAGTGGAACAATCCTTTCTGAAAAAGAAACTGACCGTATCGGCAACCTATTTTAAGTGGAACATCGACGACAAGATCGACTGGGCCCAAAACCCGGCCTTCCCTGGCCCGTGGGGGGACAAATATACTCCGTCAAACACCAATGCCTGCGAGGCCACGGGCTGGGAATTGGGGGTTTCGGCCAAGCCCCTGGATTCAGTAAGGGTGAGCGTAGGCTATACCAGGACCAATGCGGAGGAAGAGCAGGCGGTCGGGATGTGGCGGCAGGCCCAATACACCCCGCGCAATCTATTTAAGGGGCAGGTCGACTATTTTCTGCTTTCCGGGCTTACCACCAGCGTGGTGGTCCGCTATGTGGGCGACCGACCCGCTTTCTATGTCTCGGACACAGCCACCGAACCCCAGCACAGCCTGGATTCTTACATAACCACCGACCTGCGGATAAGCCAGCGTTTCCAGGAACACTGGCTGGCAGCCATCACTTGCAACAATATTTTTGATGCCGGGTATGACACCTACACGGCCACCTTCCGCGATGAAACCCTGGGGAGCACCACCCGGCAGGGATACCCCGGCGCGGGCCGCTCGGTCTTTGCCTCTCTTGCCTACGAGTTTTGAGAAGAGATATGCGGAAGAGACCTGCTTGTATTATTGTTGTGCTCGTGCTGCTCTGGGCTGGGGCAACTGCCCCAGCCTGGGCGAACCCGCTGCGGGATGCGCAGGAAAGATTTCCGGTGAATCATCCTCCCCAACGGGTGGTGTCGCTGGTGCCCGCCGCCACCGAGATGCTGGTGGCCGTGGGCGCTGGCGACGCAGTTGTTGGAATAACCAGCCACGATACCCTGCCGGTGGACCAAGGAAAAAAAGAGACCGTGGGTGGTTTTGTTGCCCCCTCCCTGGAGAGGATCGCGGCCCTCCACCCCGATCTGATCCTGGTCTCCAGCCTGCACGGCACGGTGAAGAAACGTTTTCAAGACCAATGCACCGTGGTGGAACTTCCCTCGGTTCATTCAGTGGAGCAGGCTCTTGAACGGCTCCACGATCTTGGCACTCTGCTTGGCCGGGGGCAGGAGGCGGATGGACTGGCCGGGGGTATTCGCGCAGAGTTGGCGCTGATCCGGGCCAAGGTGGAGCCCATCCCCGCTACCAAGCGGCAGCGGGTGATGAGGCTGATGGGACAGACGCCGCTCAGGACGCCGGGGGATGACTCCTTCCAGAACGACTTCATCCGGAGCGCTGGCGGGATCCCTCCCCGTTTCGGCAAAAATGGGGAGTCCATCGTGGTGAGCCCGGCGGAGATTGTCCGGTTCAATCCGCAGGCCATCTATGTGTGCGGGGACGCAGCCGCCGAGGCGGTGCTGGCCAACCCGGCCCTGCAAAAAATCGAGGCGGTCAAACACAAAAGAGTCTTTTCCTTCCCCTGCGAGTTCACCTGCCGGGCCGGGGTCAACATGGGCGGCTTTGTCTCCTGGCTGGCGGCACGGGTGTACGAACAGGAATTTTCCGATCCAGCGCACCAGGCGTATTCAGACCACATGCTCGAGGCGCGGCCGGTTGCGCTGCCCCTTCCCTATGTCCGGCAGGCACTGGTGCAGAAAAGCCGGATTCGCGATTTTATCAACAAAACCCTGGTGGTGGATTTCACCACGCCGCAGCGCGTACTCTCCACCCTGGAGGGGATGCGGGAGGGCGTGATGAGCGTGGGCAATCATTATTATCCCCCGCCTTCCTGGGGGCTTGGCCACACCAGCGGCTTGGACGGCTTGCGCCGGACGGTGACCGCAGCCTTGGCCCGGCCAGCCGCCCAGACCAGCCTGTTGTTCACCGGGGCGGACATGGACCATCTGGTCGTGGCTGAAAAATCGTTTCGCGACCTCACCGTGTATGCCCTGGTCACCGCCGGAGTCAAAACCAATGCCATGCGCATGGCCAAAGACAGCGGCAATTTCTACGAGCCCGGCACCATCAATATCGTCTTGCTCACCAACACCCGGTTGAGCGAACAGGCCATGAGCCGCGCGATCATCACCGCCACCGAGGCCAAGAGCGCGGCCTTGACCGACCTGGACATCCGCAGCACCTACAGCCCCCATTATGCCGCCACGGGCACTGGCACCGATAACCTTTTGGTGGTGCAGGGCGAGGGACCCGGGATCAACGGCGCGGGCGGACACACCAAAATGGGGGAACTCATTGCCGCCGCAGTGTATGATGGGGTGCGCCGGGCCATTGCTGGACAGAACCGAATAACCGCCGAACGCTCCATCTTTGCCCGGCTGGAGGAGCGGCGGATACATCTTGCCTCGCTGCTGCCCCTTGAGCCCGAGGAATGCTCCCTGGATCGCCGGCAATTGGTTGCCGCCGTGGAGGATGCGCTCATGCAGCCGGAATACGCCGGGTTCATGGCAGGTTCGCTGGCCATGAGCGATGCGGCCCAAGCAGGGCTTGCCGATCCGCAAGGGCATGAATCCTGGGCCAAGGCGGTGGCTGCACGTCTGGCTGGCCGTACGGTTGCACCCTGGCCCCAGCGTTTCCCCGAGGGCCAGTTGCCCCCGCTGGTGGCAAAAGCCTTGGAAGCGCTGGTCAATGGGGTATGCGGTAGGGAAAAAGGGAGCACGGATTGAAGACGGATTCGAGGGCACTGGAGCTGTATACCGCCGGGCAATCGGACAGGCAGGTCACGGCCGGAATCCGGCCCACCCCGGTATCTCTCACTTGGCTTGCCTCTGCCGTTTTGCACGGAGGGCCCGTGCGGGCGCTGCTGTGCTCGTTTCTGTTGCACGGGGCCCTGCTTTTTATCTCTCTGGTTGGTTGGCGCCTGTTGCCCATGGAGCAGGCCCCCCCTTCGGTGATTTCGGTGTTTACCCTGCAGCAGGAAGGCGAACCGGACGCACCGGGTGGAGCGCGTTCTAAAAATGCGCCCACGGTTACACACAGAAAAGAACCTATTGCCAAGGGGATACACGACAATAAAGAGGTGAGGCCTGAAATCGCTCCGTCACGCTTGTCATCCTCGCCTGCCAGGCCCGAGGCTGGACTTGCCATTGCATCAGAGCCACCCCTGCACGCCACTGCCCAACAAGGGGATGGCTTAGGCAGCACCGCTCCCAACACCACTCCGGTCGGTGGAACAGGCGAAGGTGCACCAACCGGCGAGGTGCTGGCCCGCCCGCTCTACACAACCAATCCGCCGCCGCCCTACCCCCGGCTGGCCCGCAAACTTGGCCACGAAGGCGTTGTGCAGCTTGAAGCGCTGATCTCCGTTGCCGGCCGGGTGGATGATCTGCGGATTGCCGTGGGCAGCGGCCATGAATCCCTGGACGCCGCAGCCCTGGAGGCCGTGCGTTCCTGGCGGTTTTCCGCTGGCCAGCGCAACGGGCAGCCCGTGGCCATGCGGGTCCGGGTGCCGGTGCGTTTCAGCCTGCGGGCGGGGAACTGAAAAAAAATGCAAGAAACCTTAAAAAAAACCGGGAGCGGCATCGTCCTGGCAGCCCCGTCCAGCGACAGCGGCAAGACCCTGGTGAGCCTGGGACTGGGTGCGGCCCTGGTGCGGGACGGCTTATCGGTGCAGTATTTCAAGTGCGGCCCGGATTTCATTGATCCCACCTTGCACCGGCTGGTGAGCGGCCGGGGGTCTCGCAACCTGGATCTGCGGATGTGCGGCCCAGCCTTTGTGCGGCAGAGCTTTTCCCAACACTGCGCTGCAGATTTCGTCATTGTCGAAGGGGTGATGGGGCTCTTCGACGGCGGCGAGGCCAGCACTGCATCTTTGGCCAGAACCCTTGCCCTGCCGGTGGTGCTAGTGGTGGACGCTTCGTCCTGCGCCGAGAGCATCGCGGCCCTGGTGCATGGCTTTGAGTCCTTTGACCCGCAGCTCACCTTTGCCGGAGTCATCTTCAACCGGGTTGGCAGCGAGAGCCATTACCGGCTGCTTGCCCAGGCTGTGCACGAACATTGCCGGGCCGAGGTGTTGGGCGGGGTTCCCCGTCATGATGATTTTCTGGTTTCCGGCCGTCATCTCGGTCTCCACATGGACCACGACGAACCGCTTTCCTCGGAAAGGATCAACAGGATCGCCGATGTCATGGCCCAACATGTCGATCTCGCGCTGTTGCGGGAGAAGGGCGCGGTCCTGCCCGAGATTCGCGGGCCGGCGGGAGTACGCAAAACAGTGCCGTGCGTTCGCCTCGGCATTGCCAGGGATGCGGCTTTTTGTTTTTATTATGAGGACAACCTCGACCTGCTGCGGGCGGCCGGCGCGGAGCTGATTCCGTTCAGCCCGTTGGCCGACTCGAAGTTGCCGGACGACCTGGACGGCTTGTACCTGGGCGGCGGTTATCCGGAACTCCATGCAGAGGCTCTGGCGGCCAACCGTTCCCTCCGGGAGGAGATTGGCCGCCGGGCCAAGGCTGGGTTGCCGATCTATGGCGAATGCGGCGGCTTCATGTATCTGTGCGAGGCGCTGGTTACGGCGGAGGGCACGGAATATCCCATGGCCGGCGTATTTCCGGTAAAAGCCCGGATGCAAAAACGGCTGGTACGGCTCGGCTACCGCACGGCAACGGTTACGAAAAACACCCTGTGGCCCGAAGGTGCGAGCCTTTTCGGCCATGAGTTTCACTATTCGGAGACAGACCCCATGCCCGACTGGGTTGAGAGGATGTATCGCCTCGATGACGGCAGGCCCGAAGGCTTTTGCCTGAACAATACCCTGGCCGGGTACATGCATCTGCATCTGGGCTCCACCCCCGAGGCGACCTCTCATCTCATCGAGTTTTGCCGCACGCACGGCCGGGAGGCACAGTGATACAAAGAAACACCATTTTCCCCCTCATCCTCCTTGTTGCCCTGCTTTTTCCAGGGCTGAGTTCTGCGGTCACCGTGGTGGACCAGGCCGGCCGTACGGTATCGATCCCCAATGCGCCCAAGCGCATCGTTGCCCTCGCTCCCAGCCTGGCCGAGATCGTCTTCGATCTGGGCCAGGGGGCCAGGCTGGTGGGGGTCACCCAATTCAGCGACTTCCCGGCCGAGGCCAAGAGCCTTCCCAGGGTCGGCTCCTATGTGCGGCTGGATCTTGAACGGATCGTGGCCCTCAAACCGGACCTCTGTCTCGGAATCCGGGACGGCAATCCCAAGCATCAGGTGGAAAAGATCGAAGCTGCCGGGATTCCGGTGTACGTCATCGACCCGCGCGATATCAAGGGGATCATGGAAGCCATCCAGGGGGTGGGCGGGGTGCTCGGCGTACCGGCACGGGCCGAGGCACTTGTTGCCGAGATGTCCGGCCGTATCGCGCATGTGCGGCAACAGGTGGCGACAACCCAAACCCGGCCGCGGGTCTTTTTCCAGCTCTACTCCCCTCCCATCGTCACCGCCGGCAGCAAAACCTTTATCCACGAATTGATCACCATCGCCGGCGGCGTCAATCTGGGGGCCGGGCCGGTTGACTATCCGCGCTTCAGTTGGGAAAAGGTGCTCTCCCTTGATCCGGATGTAGTGGTGGTCACGGCCATGGGCGGCAAACAGAAGCCGGAGCAACTGAAAGCGCAGTGGCAGCAGTGGCCACAGCTTTCCGCGGTGCGCTCGGGCCGGGTGCATGTGGTGAACGACAACTTTTTCGACCGGCCTACCCCGCGCCTCATCAACGGGTTGGAGGCGCTGCTTCGCATCCTCCATCCCGAGTTGTTCGGAGCCGGGCATGTTCAATAACCTTCGTCTGGGCGTCCGCCTCACCCTGGTGACCACCGTGCTGGCCGGGCTGCTGGCAATAAGCTTTTTGCTCGGCATGGGCATCGGCCCATCCGGCAACGGGATTTCCGAGCTGCTGGCCGCGGTTTTCGGCAGCGATGACCCGCAATCGGTCTTCAGTGTTATTGTCTGGAAGATCCGGTTGCCCAGGGTTATCCTGGCCGCTGCGGTGGGTTCCACCCTTTCCTTGGGCGGGTTGGTGTTTCAGGCCCTGCTCCGCAATCCGCTTGCCGAGCCGTACATTCTCGGAATCTCGGGCGGTTCGGCGGTGGGAGCCATCGGCGGCATGCTCCTTGGGTTTTCCCCCTTTCCCGGCATGGCCCTGGCCGCCTTTGCGGGCAGCCTCCTGATTCTTCTCCTGGTGGTCGGCCTGATCTCCGGCAACACCTCCATGGGCCGGGACTCCCTCCTCCTGGGCGGGGTAATGATGAATGCCTTCTGTGGGGCGATCATCATGTTTCTCATCTCCATTACCCAGACTTCGGAGGTCCACCAGATCCTCTTCTGGCTCATGGGCGACCTTTCCATGTCCGGTCTTGACCGCTTGCCGGTGCTGCTTACCCTGTTGCCTTGTTTCGCCGTAATTTTCGCGCTGGCGAAACCCTTGAATCTGCTCCTGGCCGGACGGGAATCCGCGGCCAGCCTGGGGATCAACGTGCGACGGCTCACCATGCTGCTGTTGCTGGTCACCACCTGCATGGTGAGCCTGGTGGTGTGCCAGTCCGGGTTGATCGGTTTTGTCGGTCTGGTTATCCCCCATGTCCTTCGCTTGCTGCTGGGGCCGGACCACCGACTGCTCGTACCGGCCTGCATCCTGGGCGGCGCCTCCTACCTGATCCTCTGCGATCTCCTGGCCCGCACCCTGCCTACCTCTGGCGAGATGCCGGTGGGTATTGTCACCGCCCTCATCGGGGCGCCGCTTTTCATCGTCTTGCTGTGGAGGGCGCGCCGATGCCAGTGATCTCTGTCACGGGGCTTGACCTCTCGTACGGCAAGCGGCAGGTGCTGCAGGATATTTCCATGCAGGTGCACCGCGGGGAGTTCTATCTCATCATCGGGCCAAACGGCAGCGGCAAAACCAGTCTGCTCAAGGGGCTGGCCAATCTTCTCCCCATTGCCCACGGGAGAATAGATATCCTTGGTCGGCCATTGGCCGATTACACCAGGCGGCAATTGGCGCGCAAGCTTGCCGTGGTGCCCCAGCAGATTTCCCTGGACTTCCCCTTTTCCGTGGCGGAAACCGTGCTCATGGGGCGGGCCCCGCATCTTGGCCTTATGGGAATTGAGGGGTCTGCCGACCATGCCTTGGCCCAAGAGGCCATGCATTTTACCGATGTGGCCCATCTTGCCGACCGCCCTCTTGACCAGTTGAGCGGCGGCGAGAGGCAGCGGGTGATCATTGCCCGGGCACTTTGCCAGCAACCGGAGATCATCCTGCTCGATGAGCCGACAGCCTCCCTGGACCCGGCCCACCAGATTCAGATCATGGATCTCATGGAACGATTCCGGGTGGAAAAAGGCACCACGGTCATCATGGTATCCCACGATCTCAACCTGGCCTCCCTCTATGGTGATCGGCTGCTCTTGCTGCATAACGGCAGAGTGGAAATGGTGGGTTCACCCGACGAGGTGCTCACTGCCGAGCGTCTTGGTGCTTGCTATGGCTGCGCCATGCTGGTTGAAAAAAATTCCCTGGGCCAGATGCCCCGCGTAACGCCGATTCCGCAGAAATATTCTCAGGTTGTGTAGGGCCTGGCCACGGGCAGGTTCCGCCTTGTTGTGCCAAAACCATCGCCATTTTCCCGCCGCCGTGACTTTCTCTGGCAAAATTTTCCCCTTTCGCCTACATTCGTATGCATGGGTTTGCGCCGGTCACGGCGCCGTTGTAACTACCGGAGAAATTACATGGAAACATTTGATCAACTTCTTGAAAAATCGACGAAAATTCATGGTCACATCTGCGCGGGCCAGGTCATCGGGGTGCGCATGTCCATGATCGGCCTGCGGGAGATAGGCATCGACGATCCCAAGGTGCAGCGCAAGGATTTCTACGTGCTGGTGGAAATCGACCGCTGTGCCACCGACGCCATCCAAACCGTGACCGGCTGTTCCCTGGGCAAGCGCTCCCTGAAATGGCTCGATTACGGGATCATGGCCGCGACCTTTGTCAATCTCAAGACCGGCAAGGCGGTGCGGATCACGGCTCTGGAGGAATCACGGGAGACCTCAAAAAAATATTGCCCGGAAATCGGCGACAAGTACAAGCAGCAGTTGGAGGCCTACCGGATCATGCCCGAGAATGAGCTCTTTAAGGTGCAACCGGTCAAAGTCGCCGTGCCCGAAGAGGACATGCCGGGCCGACCCAAACGGCGAGTGCAATGCGAGCGCTGCGGGGATTGGGTGCAGGACTGCCGCGAGATCATGCAAGACGGCAAGCCCTTATGCAAGCCCTGTGCGTTGGGCCGCTACTACGAAATCATCTGAGCCTGATCGGGCTACTGGAGCACAATATGACAAAAACAATCCCGGTTGAGCAGGCCGTCGGCATGGTCCTGCCCCACGACATCACCGAAATCCGCAGCGAAGAATTCAAGGGCCGTGCCTTTCGTAAAGGCCACATCATCCAGGCCGAGGATATCGAACGCTTGAAACGGCTTGGCAAGGACAACATCTATGTGCTGGAGCTGGGGCCGGACGATATCCATGAAAACAAGGCGGCCGAACTGATGGCCTCTTCCCTGGCCGGGCCGGGCACCTCGGTTTCCGGAGAACCGGTGGAAGGCAAACTCAACATCGTCGCGGCCCATGACGGGCTGCTCAAGATCGAGGTCGAGGCCCTGTACCAGTTCAACCTATTGGGCGAGGTCATGTGCGCCACCCTGCACAACAATACCCCGGTCAAGCAGGGCGAACAACTGGCCGGAACCAGGCTCATCCCCTTGGTTTCCAAAAGAGGGGTCGTGAACGCTGCGGTTGCCATCGCCGACAAGGCCAAGGGAATCCTCAAGGTTGCCCAACTGAAACAGGCCAAGGCCGGGTTGATCATCACCGGCAACGAGGTGTTCCATGGCCGGATCAAGGATGCCTTTGAACCGGTGCTGCGCAAGAAACTGGAAAAACTCGGCTCGGAGGTGGTTGCGGTCCGCTTCGCCCCGGACGATATCGAGACCATTGCCGCGGAAATCAAAGCCTGCCTGGACGCAGGCGCGGACCTCATCGTCACCAGCGGCGGCATGTCCGTGGACCCGGATGATGTAACCAGGCAAGGCATTGCCAAGGCCGGGGCGCGGGATATCGTCTACGGCACCCCGGTTCTGCCAGGGGCCATGTTTCTCGTGGGCTATATCGGGGAGGTGCCGGTGCTGGGGCTGCCTGCCTGCGGCATGTTCCACAAGATCACCGTCTTCGATCTGATCCTGCCCAGGGTGCTGTGCGGCGAAAAGATCACCCGGCATGATATGGCCTTGCTGGGGCACGGCGGCCTGTGCCGACAGTGCAAGACCTGCGCCTATCCCATCTGCGGCTTCGGCAAGTAGCGCTTCCCACGCAACCCCATTGAAAAACCGCGTTTTTTTGTCTTGCCGCTGGTCCGGCACGATCCAATGATAATTATTACGAGCTGCCAATGAAAATCCTGATCTTGTTCGGCCTAATCGCCCTCAATGGTGTTTTCGCCATGTCCGAGATTGCGCTCCTGACAGCCCGCAAGGCACGACTGAAAAAGCTCGTTGCCGATGGCGACGCATCTGCCGGTGTCGCCCTGGAACTCGGGGAAGACCCCACCCGCTTTCTCTCCACCATCCAGATCGGCATTACCTCCATCGGCGTTTTGAGTGGTATTGTGGGTGAATCGGTGTTGGCTGTCCCATTCTCCCAGTGGCTGCAATCCTTCGGGCTGCCGGCACCGACAGCCGACGTTATTGCCACGGCCGCCGTCGTCATGGTGGTCACCTATGTTGCCATCGTTGTCGGCGAACTGGTACCCAAACGCCTCGGACAAATCAACCCGGAAACCATTGCCCGCATAGTCGCCCGTCCCATGCGGACACTGGCCCTTCTCGCCCGCCCTTTCGTCCTGTTGCTGTCGTTTTCCACCCACTCTCTTCTGCGGATCATGGGGGTCAATCAGAACGCCGCCACCGGCGTCACCGAAGAAGAAATTCACGCAATGCTGGAAGAGGGCTCTGAATCGGGGATCATCGAGCAGCACCAGCATGAAATGGTGCGCAACGTGTTCCGGCTGGATGACCGGCAACTCGGCTCCCTGATGATTCCCCGCTCGGCCGTGGTGTACCTTGACATCCGGCAGACCCAGGAGGACAACCTGCGGCGCTTGATCGAATCGGAACATTCCTGCTTTCCGCTGTGCGACGGCGGCCTCGACAAGCTGCTCGGCGTGGTCCATGCCAAGCATGCCCTGGCCGCCGTGGCTCAGGGCAAGGCGTTGGATTTCTCGGCCATTCTCCGCCCCGGTGTTTTTGTCCCGGAAACGCTCACCGGCACGGAATTGCTGGAACAATTCCGCGCCAATAGCATGCAAATGGCGTTCGTCATCGACGAGTATGGCGAAATAGAGGGGGTGGTGACCCTGCAGGACTTGATTGAGGCCGTTACCGGGGAGTTCACCCCGCATAACGCCGAGGATGCCTGGGCTGTACAGCGGGAAGATGGCTCTTGGCTTCTGGATGGAGCAATTCCAATCCCGGAGCTGAAAGATCGCCTCAAACTCAAGGCTGTACCGGAAGAAGACAAAGGGCGCTACCACACCCTCAGCGGTCTGGTCATGCTGTTACTCGGGCGCGTGCCCAACACCGGAGATTACACCGAGTGGGAAGGTTGGCGTCTGGAGGTTGTGGACATGGACGATAAACGGATCGATAAAGTGCTGGCTACGCCGGTTGACCTTCGTGAATAGAGTTTACTCGGAAACCTTGCCGCGCATGGCCTTCACCCTGCCCCGCTTTTCCTTGCCTTCCAACCGTTTTTCCTTGGCGCTGCGGGAGGGCTTGGTGGGCCTGCGCTTACGTTCCTGCTTGACCGCCTCCCTGATCAGTTCCCCCAGCCGTTCCAGGGCATCGGCCCGATTTTTTTCCAGGCTGCGAAACTGCTGCGCCTTGATAATAATCTCGCCGTCCTTGGTCAACCGCTGATCGCTTATCCCCAGCATCCTCTCCTTGTAAAAATCCGGCAGGGACGAGGCGCGGATATCGAAACGCAGGTGCACGGCCGAGGAGACCTTGTTGACATTCTGCCCCCCTGCCCCCTGGGCACGGATGGCGGTGATCTCGATCTCGTTTTCCGGGATATCAACCGTCTGTGAAATCCGTACCATCGCAACTCCCCAAAATCGGGTTATTTTGCTCTCCGTCCAAAACGCCGGGCTAAGGTCTGCCGGCCACGCGCACACTGGTCGCCTGAGGGCCATTGTCCCCCTGGTCCTCGACAAGCCGCGCCTCGTCGCCAAAGGAGAGGCCGGCTAAATCGGCGTTGATGAGGCTGTTGCGGTGGAAATAGATCTCATCCCCCGCAATGGTAATATTGTGTGCTGACCCCGTGTTGCTCTCAGGGAAGTGCGGGCGGAATTCTGCTTTTCTCTTCAGCCTTGGCGCCGCAGGCAAGGCAAAAACGCGCAGCAGGCAAAGCCAGCAACCGCGGCAAGGGAATCGGCTCGCCGCACCCTTCGCACTTTCCATACTGCACGGCGTCCATCTTGTCCAGGGCACGATCGATTGCCTCGATCTCCTCTTTTTCCCGCTCATCGAGCAAGGCATTGAGTTCGGAGAGCCCGGCCTTTTGCGCCTCCTCCTCAAATTCGGTATCCTTTTCGGCAAGTTCCTGCCAGTCATCGTCGAGGCGCCGCAGGCGTTGAAAGACATCCTGACGCAGGGCGAGGAGTTTTTCTTTCAGCAGATCC
Organism: Hydrosulfovibrio ferrireducens; assembly: GCF_046883345.1. Classification (NCBI taxonomy): domain Bacteria; kingdom Pseudomonadati; phylum Thermodesulfobacteriota; class Desulfobulbia; order Desulfobulbales; family Desulfobulbaceae; genus Hydrosulfovibrio; species Hydrosulfovibrio ferrireducens. The sequence continues at coordinate 54,900 of NZ_JALKCW010000013.1, forward strand.
AGTTCCTGTGCGGTCATAACAGCCCCCCCTCTGTGTTAGCAGCCGGCATGGCGATCATTTTCTTTTAGTATACAGCCGCAGAGGGGCAATATCCCAATCATATTTTCCTGGGCTGCGGCCAGGAAATGCTTAGGGAAAAAGCCGAGACGGGCAACGAAATGTCGGGAAAGGGTCAAAAGCCGAGGAGGAAAAGCTCCCCCAGTATCCATGCGCCTTTTTCCTTGCGGATGTTGGCGGACTGGGTGCTGAGGATGCGAAAGCCATGGCGGGCGGCCACGGCCTCGATGTAGGAAAAAGAATGGGCATAGCGGCCGGAAGGACGCAACTGGTAGCCCTGCCCTGCCATCTGCTCGGTGGAGAAAAGGAACCTGCCCTGTGGCGCAAGCCCTGTGGCCAAAATAGCGAAAATCCGGTCCAGCTCGCCCACATAGATCAGGACATCCGCCGCGACAATCAGATCGAAGGGCTCCCGGTTCTGCTCCAGAAAGGTCACGATCTCGGCCACGGCCAGATGATCATACACCTTCTTGGCCGCTGCCGCCTCCACCATCTTGGCGGAAAGATCCACCCCGACCAGGCAGCCGCTTATTTCCTGAAAAATCTGGCCCACCAAACCGGTGCCGCAGCCAAGGTCCAGAAGGCGGGCAAAATGTTGAGGCCCGGCAGGATCGGCAAGCAGCAGGCTTTTGAGTTCCCAGGGGGTGCGGTATTCCAGATCAACCAGCAGCCGCTCTTCAAAGTGGCCGGAAAAGCTGTCGAACAGCTCGGCAATGTATGAGGACGGGGCCACTGCGGTTGTTTCGCCGGTGAGGGCCGCAAGGATATGCCGGGCCGAGGCCGCGTTGTGATCCAGCTCGATGAGCTTGCGGTAACAGGCTTTTGCCTCGGCCACCCTGTCTTGGTCAAGGTAGAGAACCCCCAGATTGCCGTGGGCTGCGCCGTATTCCGGGCGCAGGGCCACGGCGATCTCCAGGGAGGCGATGGCCTCGTCCTTGCAACCCAGTCCCTTGTAGACCAGGGCCAGGTTGTAATGCACCTCCGCGTCGTCCGGCGCTATTTCCATGGCGCAGAGATAGGACTGCATGGACTCTTCCAGCCGCCCCGCCCTTTTACAGGCCAAGCCGAGGTTGAAATGGATATCGGCATCCTGTGGATTGAGTTGCGCGGCCCGGTGATAGGCTTGGATGGCCTCGGCCATGTTGCCTTGGGCGAGAAGCGCGGTACCCAGATTGTAGGCCGCCTGCCAGTGCGTGTCGTCCAGAACGAGAACCTCTTTAAAATGCTCAATGGCCATGTGATGCTGTTCCAGGGAATACCGGGTTACGCCTTGCTCATAGACGATCGTTGCCTCCTGCGGCAGCAAGCAATGGGCTTGGTCAAACCAACGGGCGGCCTCGGCCAAATCGCCCTCATTGCGCTGGAGCAGGGCCAGGTAAAAACAGGCATCCACATGTTCCGGGCAGAGGGAAATGGCCTGAAGGTACAGGGAGATTGCCGAATCCGCCTCTCCCTGCCGGTGCAGGTCAAGACCCCGGTGGAAAAAATCATCGGCATTGCTGGGGCAGGGGTGGCCATTTTCGGCACCCTGCCCGTCTGTCTGCACAGGGCGTGAGTCTGTGGTCATCGGCATCAAAAAGATAAATTTTAATGATGTACAGCGGTCCAGTTGGAACTATGATGGGTGTAAAGAAGAGCAAAAATAACGCACCGGCGCAAAGTCGCAAGTAAAAAAAACAGCGTTGGCATTAATTTCGGGATACAGCCGCCATGAACCTCCTGCCAAAGCCCAGCAGCGCGCAGATCACCTGGATGCGGGATATTCGCCGCCACCTCCACCAACACCCGGAGCTGGCCTTTGCCGAATTCGCCACCGCACGCTGTATTGCCGAAGAGCTGAAAAAGATGGGCATCCCCTGCCGGGAGCAAGTGGGCCGCACCGGCATCGTCGCCACCCTGGGAAGCAGAGAAACAGACGCGCCCTGTGTCGCCCTGCGGGCCGACATGGACGCCCTGCCCATTCTCGAGCAGACCGGACTGCCCTTTGCCTCGGAAGTCCCTGGGGTGATGCATGCCTGCGGGCACGACGGCCATGTGGCCATGTTGCTCGGCGCGGCCGCCCTGCTTAAGGCACAGGAGGCGGAACTTCCCGGGCGGGTGGTTCTCCTCTTCCAGCCCGCGGAAGAAGGGGACGGCGGCGCGCAGGGCATGATCGACGAAGGCGGTGTTGACGGCGTCAATATGATTTTTGCCGGACATATCGACCGCCTTTACGGCGTACAAGAAATTGTCGTACAACCTGGGCTGATCTCCGCCTATACCGACGAATTCACCATCGAGATCCGCGGCCCGGGCGGGCATGGCGCCAAGCCCCAGGAAACCTCGGACTGCATCCTGGCCGCGGCCCAGCTCATCACCAGCCTCCAGGGTATCGTCGCCCGCGAAACCCACCCCTGTTGCCCTGCCGTGATCACCGTGGGAACCATCCACGGAGGCACCGCCGCCAACGTGATCGCCTCGGAGGTGATTCTTACAGGCACTCTCCGGACCACCAGCCCGGAAACCCGCGCCGGTTGCCTCGCCAGCCTGCAACGCATGACCCTTGCCATGGAGCAGCTCCACCGGGTGGCAACCTCCTTCACCTGTGCGGAGGGCTACCCGCCGGTGATCAACGACCCGGGCGCCGCCCGCATCGCCGCGGAGGTCGCCGCTACAATTGTCGGGCCGGACAAGGTGCGGAGCCAGCCCCAGCCCAGCCTGGGCGGAGAGGATTTCTCCTTCTTTCTGCAAAGGATTCCCGGCTGCCTAGTGCGCTTTGGCGCAAAACACACCGAGCTGCACGATGCTCCGGCCCACAGCCCCCGCTTTGATTTTGACGAAGCGGTTCTGCCGACGGGCGCTCATTTTCTCGCGCAAACCGCCATCCGCGCCTTGGAACATCTGGGCGAGATGCTCGATTCGGCGCACGATAGCGAATAATCCCCGCGCCAGGAAACTTTCCCGGAGAATTCGACGGCAATCCGTGGTATACACGGTTTTCGTCCACCAATTCCCTAATCATTTTTTCACAAGACCCATGGAAAACGAAGAGCACGATATTTTTTTTAACGTCATCAACCGGTTTGTCGGGTTTTACAGCCGGGATGCCGCCAGGGAAACCCGCAACGACACCGACTGCGAATACCCCTTTGTGGCCATGGACACCAGGCAGATCTTTGCCCAGCTCCGTTTTGTGAGCGATTTTCTTGGGCTCGACCGGGATGAACCGCCCGCGCCCATGCCCCGTTTTTTGGATGTGGGCTGCGGGATAGGCAACGTGCTGCTCATTGCCGAACAGTTCGGTTTTGAGGTGTACGGCATCGAAAAGGATGACTATTCCTTCCCGATTGCAGCCAAGCTCATTGGCGAGGATCGAATTGCCCAGGCGGATATCTGGAAGTACGGAAACTTCGGCGAGTACGAGGTGATCTACTACTACCGGCCCTTTTCCGGGCGCGTTCAGCAGCTCCGTTTTGAAAAGCTCATTGAAGACTCCATGAAGATCGGGGCTCTCCTCATTGCCAACCACAAAAACAGCGACGCCATCGAGCAGGATCGCCGTTTCGAAAGGCTCAGCCCCTCCCTGCCGATCTGGCGGAAAATCGCGGCGCCATAACACCCATCAGGCAGTGACCACCTTGTTCCGCCCCCCGTTCTTGGCAAGATAGAGGGCCTCGTCCGCCCTTCTCAGCACAGCCTCCAGACCGGCATCCTCTTGCCGAAGATGGGTGACCCCGATGCTGACCGTAAAACGGATAATCCGCTCCTCCGCGCATACCTTCAAATCGGCGATAACCTGGCGAATCCGTTCCGCGACGATCAACGCCCCTTCCCTGTCGGTTTCAGGCAGGATAATGGAAAATTCCTCCCCTCCTACCCGGCCCAACACGTCGCTTTCCCGAAGAACCTCCTGACACGTGACGGTAAAGGCCTTGATCACCTCGTCGCCGACCGCGTGGCCATGGGTATCGTTTATTTTCTTGAAATAATCGATATCCATCTGGATCGCGGAAAAGACATGGGAGTAGCGTTGCGAACGCAAAAATTCCTTGGTGGCGAAATCCATGAGATAGCGGCGGTTATACACCCCGGTCAGCGGGTCGGTGGTGGCCAGACGCTCAAGTTCGCGGTTCTGGCCGAGAATCCTTTGCCGGTAGGCTTCAAGCTGCTCGACCATCCAGTTGAAGGAGTGGGAAAAATCGCCTAAAAACTCCACCCGCTGGGAAAAATCCCCCTTGGCGATCTGTCCGGTCTGCCAGGTAAGATGCCGGAGGGTTGCCTGCAGGTTCTTGAGATGGTGGCAAGCCGGAAGATCGGCCGCAATCCGCACATCCATGTCGCCGATGGAGAGGTGGTGCGCAGCCTTGCTCAGGGCGGACAGGGCCTCGGTAAGGGCGTTGACGAATTCTCCCACCTGGCGAATCTCATCCTCCTTGTGCCCTGTCAGGTCAAGGAGCGCGGGTTGTTCATTATGCAGCAGGGCATGGAGATGACTGCTGATCCTGTCCAGCCTTTCGATATTCTCGTGCTCCATGTGTGTATCCGGCTTAGCTTTTCACGTTAGGCATCGACAAGCACGACCTCGAAGCGGCAGACCCGGTCGCCGGTGCACCAGCAATCCGTCTCCCTTGCCGTGAATTGCTTGCCGAAGTGGGCGGAAAACAGCCCGGCGATAAAACCTTCATCAAAGGTGCAGACCAATTCATCGCTCATGGGCAGACCGGAGCAATCAAGGTCTTCGGCCACGGTGAGCACAAACCGGTGCTTGAGCAAATCGGAACTCTCAACCCGCAGAATACCGATGGCAAAGGATCTCAATGTTTCCTGGAGCACGGCAATGAACCGGTCAAAATCCTGGGTGTTGCGGAGCAGATGTTCATGGATCGCCTTTCCCGCGCTCAGGCCTGCGTCATAAAAAATACGGTTGGCCGTTGCCACATCGGTGTGGGAGATGATCGCGTCGCGCAGGGTGAACTGCATCAACCGGTAGACAGCGACCGCGGTTTGCGGGCCAAGATTGGGACGTCCCCATTCGATGTCGCCGAGATGTGACCAGTCAAACTGTGGAGCCTTTCGCTCTTCCTTGAACATCGCCGTGCCTCTTTTGCCTTGAATAGATGCCCAAACCGGGCCATGCCGCATGCAATAATGCTAGCATATCCACTTGGCAAAAGGCAATGGAGCAATGGCAGGGGGAAAAAGAAGAATGTGGGAAGGAGAGTCTAAAAATGCGAGGCGTTGGGAAAGAGATCCTCGGGGACGCACCCCTTGCCATGCTGTTTGGCATAAGCATATCTGGCGCAATCGCGGAAATCGGCGTGGCAGTATTTGCCCTGGATATTGGCGGAAAATTGCGGCACGCTTGCCATGATCGTGACAAAGAAATCGCAGGAGTCTGAATATTCGCAATCTGATTTCGTTTCAGGGGGCATTGCCACGGTGATCTCCAGAGCTGGCCGGTTGATTCGTTGCACTATAGCCCAAGGATTGCCGGATGCACAATACGGAAAAACTACGGAAGCCCTGGCGGTTCTTGCTTGGGCCTCATCATGCTCCGATTGCGGGCAAGAGCAGGCAGGTGCGTAAACAGGAGCCCGCCGCAATCTTCCGTGAGCAGGGGAAGATTGCGGTTTTCATCACTGAGGGAAGATACAGTCGAAACGATTGCCCGATTGGGGTCGTGTATTGTTCAGAATGGAGAGCCGCGGTCCGACAGGTTCTTCAGCGAGGAAATTCCAGGCTTGCCAGCCGTATCCTGCCCAACCCGCCGCCCTTGCCGGCAAGAACGCACTGATCGTATACCTGCAGATCATTGCTTTTGATAAGCAGGGTCAAATCGGCAATGTATTCGGTTCCCCGATTGGAATACAGGTGCAAGCCGTTGGCCAGGGCAAGGGAATCCATGGTTTCTTCCCTGATCTGCCGCAGTTCCTTGTATGCTGGAACCCGGTTGAGCATCAGGATATAGGAACGAACGGAATCAAGCAGGGAAGCATATGCCACGCCGGAGTAAGCCTTGCCATCCTCGCGGCCGTCAGCCAGATGTTCGGCATTGTTCCAAGCCAAGACGCCGAACAGGTTGTTTCGCTCAAGGGAAAAACGGGAACCGCCCCACGAGGATTCAAGGGCGCCCTGGGCCATGATCAGGCTCACCGGCACCGGACTGATGCGGCGGCGCAGATCGGCAACCTCATAGGCCCGGTACTTGCGGCAGAGGTTCCGAAGAAAAAACACCTCATTCTGGCTCAAGCCCACAAGCCGGGTATACTCTTCCGCACGCACGCCGAAATCCAAGCGTTTGGGCAGGGAGGGGAATTTTGCCAGAATCTTCTCCAGATCGGCCCGCTCTTCCTCAACCTCGGACAGGGCGATCATTGCCGCGGGAAGGAGAACATGCAAAAACGCCTTTTTCTGGGTGGCCGCATCGAGGGAAGGCATGTCCCCGGGGAACTTGCTGACCAAAACGGCGGGAACCTCGGAAAATGGCTCCACTTCCCACAAATTATTCGCCTTGAGTTGATCCAGCAAATCTTGGGCGGAATGAACTTCGATGGTGGGAACGGACTGAAACCGCTGGGGAAAGCGGATAAATACCGAGGAAGGCTGGGTCAGGAGGGCGACAAGAAAAAAGAGCATGACCAGGGACAATCCGGAAACCATCCGCACCATTCCCGAATCCACGGGTTTCTTGCCAAAAAACATCGGGTTTGCATCGTGTTTTGCTGCAACTACTTTCTTTTTTACAACCACAACTTTGTCCTGCTCTGGGGTTACGTCCGGGGGACGGTTTGATGCAAGGTAGTCCATACAGTCCTCCACCTGTGCAAACGCATTACAAGAAAGCAAACGCTCTTCCCTGACCGCTGCCGTTGTTCCCCCTCTTCCTGTCCCGAAGAGGTAGGCGAACATACCAGATGCTTCGTGCAAAGGCAAGCAAAACATCACACCAACCGACCACTTTGCCGCCGCTATATACTTTCCATAGTATAGATAGAAAATAAAAACACAACAAATAGTATTATTGTAGCATTTAAAATAATACCTAAACACCGAAGATTACGTAACGATTTCCAGTGGTTTTCACCCTCGATTTTTTTTTTAGGATGGAAAAAAACAAGCACGGTCTTTGCTGCCGAGAGATGGCAAAGCGATGAAAAAAAAAGATACTCAGTTGAAATGCTTGCGGATCACGCAGAAGGGCTTCAGCCGCGAAGCAGTGCGGCCAGCGCGGCTAGCGCCGTTCATTCACAATCATCGTGCGAAGGAGAAATGACCTGAGTTGAAGAAGGTCTGGTGATTGCCGGCAATCGACACCAATAGTGCCGCCGCGGACACCCCAGCCAGGGGTTTATTCCACTTCGGCCGCCGGGGCGTCGCTTGCCGCTGCCCCGGAAGACTCGCCCCCCCCCGTGACAGCCTGGGGCGCGACCTCACCCTCCTTGGCCGGAAAAAGGGTCGGCTGCACCTCCGCCGCTGCGGCAGGCTCCTTTTCGGCAGGCAGTTCGGCGATCCGCCGCACCGGCCGGTCGGAAACCCGTTTGCCCAGGGCGGAGGCCCCCTTGATCAGCACCTCGCTGAAGCTGCAATCAACAAAATTATGGCGGGCGCGCTTGGACGGGGCGAGATGCACCCGCACCCTGCCCCCGTCACCGGTGCTCAGAAAGAGGATGGCGGAATTCTTGTGCTCCGGGAAGAGGCGGTATTCCTTTTCGAGGATGAACTTCGGGCTCTGGAACCGTTTGACATAGCAGAGATTCTGCACACCCTCGCGGTAGAGAATGTTGAACACCCGTTTTTCATCGACCTTGCCGAGCCAGAGCACATCATGGCCGACAAAGAGCTTGTCGATCACGTTGATGACCTTGTACATGCCGTTTTGGAAAATGAGCAGCAGCTTGTCGTATTCGGAACAGGGGAAGCAATCCTCAGGTCTCGCCTTGACCTGATGGCCCAAAAATCCGGTTTCCCTGTCATAAGCCATGGTCAGGTTGGAGAGCGCCACCTTGCGCACCTCCACCTCGCCGAAGGTGGCGATCTCGGTGCGGCGCGGGTAGAGATGGCCGTAGCGGTTCAGGAGATCGTCCAGATAATTGATGGTATACACCACCATGTCCTTAAGATGGTTCTCCACCGCCTTGATATGGTCCCGGACCTCCTTGATGTCCTTTTTCTTTTTGTCCAGGTCGTAGCGGGAGATGCGCTTAATCCGGATCTCCAGCAGCCGTTCGATGTCTTCGGTGGTTACTTCCCGGACCAGCTTGTCCCGGTAGGGCAGCAGCGCTGCGCCAATGGTCTCGACCACCGCCTTGTAGGTTTTGCACTCCTCGATCTCTTTGTAGAGCCGCTCTTCGATGAAGATCTGCTCCAGCAGATGGGCGTGGAGCTTTTCCTTGAGCCTCCCATGCTCGATGGTCAGCTCCTTTTCCAGATCGACGACCAGTTTCTTGGTATTCTGGCGCAGCACCTCGCTCACCGTGAGCACCGCCGGGTTGTTGTCCAGGATCACGGTGAGATTCGGGCTGATCGGCACCTCGCAGTCGGTAAAGGCGTAGAGGGCCTTGATGGTGTCCGCCGCATAGATGCCGCGCACCAGCTTGATCTCGATCTCCACCTCCTCGGCGGTGTAGTCGTTGATGCTTAAAATCTTGAGCTTGTTGGCCCGCGCCGCCTTTTCCACGCTCTCGATCAGAGACTGGGTGGTGGTGCCGTAGGGGATATCCTTGATGGTGATGGTCTTCTCGTTCTTCTCCTCGATCCTGGCCCGGCAGCGGATACGACCGTTACCGTCCTCGTAGCCGGAAACATCGATGGCCCCGCCGAGGAGAAAATCCGGATACAAGGTAAACGGCTCGTCCCGGAGGATATTCTTCTGGGCTTCCAGCAGCTCGCAGAAATTATGGGGCATGATCTTGGTGGCCATGCCCACGGCGATCCCTTCGGCCCCCTGCATCAGCAAAAGGGGAATCTTGGCCGGCAGGGCCACCGGCTCCTGCATCCTCCCGTCATAGGAGTCGGTAAACTCGGTGAGATCCTTGTTGAACATGGTCTCCCGGGCCAGGGGCGAGAGGCGGCACTCGATGTACCGGGCCGCCGAGGCCTGGTCGCCGGTGAAGATGTTGCCGAAGTTGCCCTGCCGGTCGATGAGATAGCCCTTGTTGGCCAGGTTGACCAGGGCGGAAAAGATCGAGGCATCGCCGTGGGGGTGGAGCTTCATGCAGTCGCCCACCACGTTGGCCACCTTGTGGTAACGACCGTCGTCCATGTTGAACAGAGTCTGGAGGATGCGGCGCTGCACGGGTTTTAAGCCGTCAGCCACGTCGGGGATGGCCCGCTCCCGGATAACGTAGGAGGTGTAGTCCAGGAAGTTGGTGTCAAAGAGCTTGTGCAGCTCGCCGTAATGGGAGGTTTCCATGATTACACGACCACCAGATGATCCATGATATATTCTTTGCGCTCGGGGGTGTTCTTGCCCATGTAAAAGGAGAGCAGCTTAGGCACCTCGCTCAGGGTGTCGATATTCACCTGCTGCAGCCGCATGTCCGGGCCGATGAACTGCTTGAACTCCTTGGGGGATATCTCGCCCAACCCCTTGAAGCGGGTGATCTCCACCGCCTTCTTGCCCTTGCCGCCCAGCTTCTTTTCCGCCGCCTGCCGCTCCTTTTCCGAATAGCAGTAGATGGTCTCCTCCTTGGTCCGCACCCGGAAGATGGGGGTTTCCAGAATGTAAACATGCCCCCGCTTGACCAGGGCCTCGAAGAAATGCAGGAAATAGGTAAGCAGCAGATTTCTGATATGTAAGCCGTCCACATCGGCATCCGTGGCCATGATCACCTTGTCGTAACGCAGCGCGTCCACCGAATCCTCGATATCAAGGGCCCGCATCATGTTGTACATCTCGTCGTTCTTGTACAACAAGGTCAGGGGCTGGCCGTAGACGTTCATCGGCTTGCCCTTGAGGGAAAAAACCGCCTGGGTCATGGGGTCGCGGGAGCTGACGATGGAGCCGGAGGCGGATTGGCCCTCGGTGAGAAAGAGCATGTTCTGGCGGTCCGGGCCCGAGGGCTTTTCCGCGCTGGGATGGTACTTACAATCCTTGAGCTGGGGGATCTTTAAGGCGACCTTCTTGGCCTTGGCCTTGGCCTCCTTGCGCACGTGCTGGAGTTCCTTGCGGATCTTGGCGCTCTGCTGGATCTTGTCGATGATGATCTCGGCCAGCTCGGTATTCTTGTAGAAGAAATCGCAGACAAAATCCTTGACCTTATTGACGATATCGCCCCGGACCTCGGTGTTGCCCAGCTTATTCTTGGTCTGCGACTCGAAGATCGGGTCCTTGACCTTGACCGCGATGGCCCCCACTACCCCTTCCCGCACATCCTCGCCGGAAAACTTCTTGCCGGAAAAATCGTTGACCCCCTTGAGTATCCCCTCGCGGAAGGCGGAAAGATGGGTGCCGCCTTCGTTGGTATAGGTGCCGTTGACAAAGGAGAAATAGGTTTCGCCATACCCCTCGGTGTGGGAAAAGGCAAACTCCAGGGTGGAATCCTTGAAATGGATGGGCTCGTAGAGCTGGGTGTCGGCGATCTCCTTGTCCAGCAGGTCCAAAAGCCCGTTGGCCGAATGAAAGCACTCGCCTTCATAGTAGATCTTGAGCCCGGCATTGAGGTAGGCATAGCGCCAGAACCGCTTACGCACGAACTCCCGCATGTAATAATAGCCTTCAAAGGCATTGGGGTCCGGATGGAAGGAGACCAGGGTGCCGTTTTTTTCGTTGGTGTCGCCCTGCTCTTCCCCGATCAGCTCGCCATTGGCAAAGGTGGCCCTGGCAAATTTGCCGTCGCGGAAAGAGGTTACCTCGAAACGGTCGGACAGGGCGTTGACCGCCTTGGTGCCCACCCCGTTCAACCCCACGGAAAACTGGAACACCTCGGTGTTGTACTTGGCCCCGGTGTTGATCACGCTCACGCACTCGACCAGCTTGCCCAGGGGAATGCCGCGCCCGAAATCCCGCACCTTGACCACGCCGTCCGCCCCGATATCCACATTGATCCGCTTGCCCACCCCCATGATGAACTCGTCCACCGCATTGTCCACCACCTCTTTGAGGAGGATGTAGATGCCGTCGTCCGGATGGCTGCCGTTGCCGAGCCGGCCGATATACATGCCGGGCCGCAAACGGATGTGCTCCAAGGAACTGAGGGTCTTGATCTTGCTTTCGTCGTAGACGGATGCGGAATCGGAACTGGGTGCGCTCATCGGGTATCTGGCTGCAAGGTTTAGGATTTAATGATCGGGTTAAGCAGGGGGAAATTGATTTCCATTTGTATATCGTTCTTTGTCTGCCGCCGCAATGATATTTTGCCGGATGCCTATACCATAGCCGATTGCAGGTGACAGGTTGCCTGTGCGGCCTGGAAGATGGCTTAGAAGTATTGGCTTCAGAAAAAATCGATGCTCCTATTTATCGTTTAGTTTTCCGTGGCCATCAGGTATCCTCATGTTGCATACTGCCTATCGACTTGTTGGCCCATTCGGTCTAATACAATGTTAGCCATCTTTGGAGGAGTGCTATGTTTTTGAAAACTCGTTATCTTTTATCCACACTTGCCATTCTAGCGATACTGGCCGGTTGCGCCACAGAAAGAACGGTTTTGCCATCCATCACGGCTTCCCCGAGAACTGAACTTGCAGTTTCTCCCCCAATCTTCGCCGCCGTGTATGACGGGCGCGCCAACACCGAATCGATAGATGCAGCCGCTACCCTTAAAGCCGACCTAAGCCGCATTTATGGCTCATCGTTGGAGTGGACGGATTACTTTGCGAAAACGTTGGCCGGCAGAGTCTCTGTCCGAGTCAGAATAGTCACTTTGGGCTCATCGTTTGGCAGTCGCTTGGTCTCGTCGACAGCTTTTGCAAATTCTGTCGGCTCTGCACAGGTAGGCGCAACAGGTCCTTGGGGACCGGTTGTCGGTTCAGTCTCATCCGAACAAACAGTTGTAGCTGGATCATTCTCTGGGGAGGGCTGGTGGAATGGGGCAGCATGGCTTGACTTGGAGGTGCAAGACAATCGAGGCCAGTCGCCTGTGGCATTCACCTTGCCCATTGTCGCCGAGCATCGTGAGTCGAACATGTGGGGCTACGCATCTGGAGATAGGGCCGCAAAATTAGCCTGGGATCGCGTCGGCGTTCAACTTACAAGGGCACTGGATACAATCGCTCGTACAGTTCGAGATCAGCAGCCTTGAGATTCATGCTAACAAGTCCGTCAACAGGGGCCGATTACGTCTAACATTATGCCTAACCAATCAAAGCATAGAGAATGAGCCAAAGAATTGCCGATAGCTTGGAGGTATTGGATCTTGTCTGCGGCATAGCGCGGCAGAGCCCCAATAAAATAGCTAGCGCTTGGAGGCAAGAAGCAATAACTCATGTTGCTTCTCGTGGCGTAGAGAAGAACACGGTTTTTGCTCACTTAGTTGGCAAAAACACGCCTTATACACTGAGCGCCGCTGAAATTGACCGTCTAATTGCAGCATGGATTAACGATGGATCGCATGATTTAAAAAACTGGATTCTCAAGTCTTGCGGCAATTCAGATTCATCCCGAGTTAATCTATTCTTCATTGCGGCACACGCTACCCCTTTGGCCTCAGATATAAACGAGCCCCAAGAAACCGAAAAGCATCTTGTAACAACTTACCGTGTACTTAGAGACACTGCGCTAGCGCGGCGCATAAAAGCAGACAGAAATTACGAATGCCAAATCTGTAACGTACGCATTCTTCTTGGAGACAGCACTCCCTACGCCGAGGCACACCACGTAAAGCCGCTAGGCAATCCGCACAACGGCCCAGACCACCCCAGTAATATTGTGTGTGTCTGCCCGAATTGCCATGTGAAACTTGATTATGGAGCTATAAAAATCGGCCAAGCTTTATTCGTAAATGTCCACCCCGATTTTATCCATTACCATAACAACGTTATCTGCAAAATAAAGGGCTAACAAAGTTAGCCGACCTGACCGCCGGGAAGCCGCGTTCTTCGATATTAGTTCGTAGGATGCGGTGAGGCACGAACCGCATCGATCGAGTTCCCCTTCCCCAAACAATCAACAACCTTGGGAACCTATGGTTGAATATCGGCGGCCAAAGATCACTGGTGGCTCGTATTTTTTCACCGTCAACTGTGCTGAACGCCGGGGCAATCGGATTCTCGCGGAAAATATCGATGTGCTCCGGCAATCATTCCAGGAAGTAAAACGGGCGCATCCGTTCTCAATCGATGCCATTATGGTTCTTCCAGAGCATCTCCATTGCATATTCACCTTGCCGCATGGAGACGCCGATTTCAAAACGAGGTGGGCATTGATCAAGGCTGGATTCTCCCGCGCTTTGCCGACCACCGAAAGAAGATCATCGAGCCGGATGAACAGGGGAGAGCGGGGTATTTGGCAGCGGCGCTATTGGGAGCATTTGCTCCGGGATGAGATCGATTTTGAGCGCCATGTCGAGTATATTCATTGGAATCCGGTAAAGCACGGCTGGGTTGAGCAGGTTAAGGCATGGCCTTACTCGAGTTTCCATGATTACGTCAGGAAAGGTTTGTGTTCCGAGGATTGGGCGAGCGAACCGGACAGCGATGTTTGTGGTGGTGAATAACGCGAGCGGTGCACGATCGATGCGGTTCGTTCCTCACCGCATCCTACGGGCTACAAGAAGTATGTGGAAGACGCATCGCAACAAGACGGTGCAGTTGACGCCGCTTCGCAGCGCCACTGACCCGTGGCGTCAAAACTCCCGCTCCCCCAACAAGTATTGACAACGGTATAAACTAACTGCATAATATAATCACACAATGCATGAGGTGAATTATGCCCGGAGTCAAGACAGCTATCTCCCTGGATGAAAAATTATTCGACAAGGTCAATAAGCTTGCGAACGAACTGCATGTTTCCCGCAGCCGGCTGTTTACCCTCGCGGTGAAGGATTATTTGAAAAAACAAGAAAATCATACGCTGCTTGCCCAACTCAATGATGCATATGCTGACCACCCGGACAAGGAAGAACGGAAAATTTCTTCGTCCATGAAATCCAAACACGGCAAAATCATGGAGCAAGAGCCTTGGTAATCGAACAAGGTGCAATCTATTGGGTTGATCTTGGCGAACCCTCCGGGTCTGAGCCAGGCTATCGTCATCCTCATATCGTTATCCAGAATAATTTATTTAACGCGAGCAAAATCAATACGGTAGTCGTTTGTGCCCTTACCTCAAACATCAAAAGAGCTCTGGCGCCGGGCAATGTTTTACTGAATGAAGGAGAAGCCAACCTTTCCAAGAAAAGTGTCGTGAATATTTCTCAAATATACACGGTCAACAAAGGCGACTTGACTGAAAAAATCGGCAAGGTCTCGGAAAGAAGATTCAGTGAGATCCTTGAAGGCATAAAGCTGCTCACCGAACCGCGAGAAGTGTAACCATTTTGTAAGCGATCACAGGGCACGACATCTGCTTTGTTATCGACCTGTTCGCATACCATATGTTTAGAGCCCTTTGCCCAAAATCGGGCTTAGGGAGCTCTTATCCAGCTCCGCTGGGATAGCTCTCAGGCCTCTGCCGCGCATCTGCCGCACCCTGTAATCGCTTACAGTTAGGAGACAGCGTTGAGCTTGGCTTTTTTTACCCTGTGATCAGTTACACCATTTTTAAGGTGAGGCAACCCATGGCATTCAACGATATCGAACGGAAACGCTGTGAGCGAGATATTGAGAAGTTCATGGCGAGTCATCGCCCTCCGCCGCACATACGGCCCGAACTCGACCTCGGCTACAGGATAACCGGGCACAGCGTTGAAATCTTCGAGATTCGCCCAAGCTGGCGAAATCCGAAGGAGAAGATTGAGCATCCAGTCGCAAAGGCCACCTTTGTGCGAACGAAAAATCTGTGGCGGATATTCTGGATGCGCAAGGATCTCAAATGGCATGGCTACGAGCCTCATCCGGAAGCCCGTAATCTTGAGGCGTTTTTAACAGTGGTGGGTCGCGACGAGTATTGCTGCTTCTTCGGATAAGCTGTCTATGGCGCATACTGGGGCCTATCTCAAAAAAATGGAGGCAGCCTGATGCCCATCTGCTGGATCATTGCCGGTCCCAACGGCGCGGGCAAAACCACCTTTGCCCTGGAATACCTCCCCAAGGTGGCGGGTTGCACCCACTTCATCAACGCCGACCTGATCGCCGCCGGGCTGTCGCCCCTGGCCCCGGAACGGGAATTGTTGGCCGCCAGTCGCCTCTTTCTGCGAGAAATCGAGGAATGTGTTGCGGCCTGTGAAGACTTCGCCTTTGAAACTACATTGGCGGGGCGGACCTATCTGCACCTGGTCGAAAAGTTGCGCAGGGACGGCTGGCGGGTGGAATTGACCTATCTGGCCCTGCCCAGCGTCGAGATGTCGAAACTGCGCGTGGCCGAAAGGGTCGCGCACGGCGGGCACAGCATCCCGGTGGCGGATATCGAGCGGCGCTTTCCCCGCAGCCTGCGCCACCTGCTCAACGATTTCAGCTATCAGGTCGATGTCTGCACCTGTTTCATGAACGACGGCGAGAGTCCGGTGATGATTTTTGAGCAGCGCAAGAATAATCGCGATATAGTGCATGAAGATTACTATCAGTTTCTGATTGAGGAGTCCAAAAGATGAACGCCAAGCGTAAAAACACTCCATCCCCGGAAGGGCAGAAGCAATTGGAATCACTCCGACAGGCAGTTGGTAAAACCCTGGAGAAGAAACGGCGTTTGGGCCAGTACGCCGTCACCTGGAAAGACGGCAAGCCGGTCGTAGCGGGTGAGGATGCGCCGGAATCAAAAGAAAACGCTTACTAAGCGGTCAGAGCATGAGCGCCTATCAGCCGCCCTACACCATCACCCCGGAGATATTGAATCGGGCCGCCGTAATCACCTCCGCCCCCAAGTAACGCCCCAGGTCACCCCCCAAGTCGGCGAGCTGCTGTCGGCAATCCAGGGAGAGATGAGCCGCGAGGCGCTGCAAGCCGCCCTCGGCCTTTTGGACCGCAAATCCTTCCGTGAGCGTTATCTCAAACCGGCCTTGACCGACGGCCTGATTGAAATGACCATCCCCGGCAAGCCCAACAGCCGCCTGCAAAAATACCGTCTGACCCCAAAAGGAAAACAGCAGGCAACCAAAGGAGCACAACCATGAGTACCACCTTAAACGAACAGCTCGGCACCGCCGAGATTCTCTGGCAACTGGCCGATCTCTACCAGGGCGTTGATGACCCAAAAATCGAAACCGACATCGCCTGGTGCGAACAGGAGGCCAAGTCCCTCAAAGAGCAGTTCGCGACCAAGGTCGCAAGCCTTGACGCGACCCAGCTTCTCACCCTGGTCTTGCGCCTGGAAAAGCTCGAAACCCTGATGGGCAGGATTGCCACCTTTGCCTTTCTCAACTTCACCACCCAGATCCAAAACGCCCCGGCCGGTGCCTTCCTGCAAAAAATCAAGGAGGCTGGCAGCCGGATCGGTCGGGAGACCGTATTCTTTGAGCTGGAATGGAGCAAGGTCGAAGACTCCGCAGCCAGCGCCCTGCTGGCTGATACAACCCTTGCCCACTACCGCCATCACCTGGAGAGCATGCGGCGCTATGCCAGACATCTGTTGTCCATGGCCGAGGAAACCCTGCTCATCGAAAAGGCGCCGGTGGGCCGCTCCTCCTGGACCAACCTCTTTGAAAAGGTCATGGGGCATCTGAAATTCGGGGAAAGGCAGCGCAGCGAAGAGGAGGTGCTCACCGATCTCTACAGCCCGGAGCGTGAAGTACGGTCCCAGGCTGCCGACGAGCTTACCGAAGGACTCAAAAGCCAGCTCCATGTGCTGACCCACATCTTCAATACCCTGCTGGCCGAGAAGATGATCGACGACCGGCTCCGCAAGTACGACTCTTGGGTCAGCTCCATGAACCTGTATAACGAGCTGGAGGACCAGACCGTGGAGGTGCTGGTGGGTGCGGTCACCAGCCGGTACGACATGGTCCAGCGCTACTACCGGCTCAAAAAGAGCATCCTCGGCCTGGAAGAGCTGTGCGACTATGACCGCTACGCTCCCCTGCCCCACTTGCCCACAACCCTGGTGGATTGGAATACCAGCAAGGAGATGGTTCTTACCGCTTTTCATGACTTTGCCCCGGAGATGGGGGAAATCGCCGGTCACTTCTTTGAAAAAAAATGGATTCACGCCCCGATTCTGGAAGGCAAGCGCGGCGGGGCCTTTGCCCACCCCTGCGTGCCCGAGGTGCACCCCTATGTGATGGTGAACTACACCGGCAGCCTGCGCGACATTTCCACCGTGGCCCACGAACTGGGGCACGGGGTGCACCAGTACCTGGCCGCCGCAAACGGCTATTACAACTCCTCCACCACCCTGGTCCTGGCCGAGACCGCCTCGGTGTTCGCCGAGCTGCTCCTGTTCAACTCCCAGGTCAAGCTCCTGACCGTTCCTGCGGAACGGCGGGCCTTTATCTGCCAGAAGCTCGAATCCATCTTTGCCACGGTCTTTCGCCAGGTTTCCATGAACCGCTTTGAGCACGCGGTGCACAATGCCCGGCGGGAGAGCGGCGAACTCTCCCCGGAACAATTGGCCAGCCACTGGCTCACCACCCAGCGGGCCATGTTCGCCGACTCGGTCAATCTGCGGGAGGACTACGGGATCTGGTGGTCGTACATCCCCCATTTTTTAAGCACCCCTGGCTATGTCTATTCCTACGCCTTTGGCGAACTGCTGGTTTTGGCCCTCTACAACCTCTACAAGGAAGACGGGGGTGCCTTTGTGCCCAAATACCTCGACCTGCTGCGCGCCGGAGGCAGCAATACCCCGGCCGAGCTGCTCAAGCCCTTTGGCGTTAATCTGGACGATCCGGCCTTCTGGCTCGGCGGGCTCACCACCATTGACGAAATGTTGCAGATGGTTGAATGATGGGAATGCGGAAGAAATCAGCCAACAGTTCCTCCCTGGTCTATTCCACGGAGCATGGCCGGACCTGCCCGAAATGCGAAAAGCCCCTGGCCCAGTGCAGTTGCGGGCAAAAAAGGCCCAATCCAAAGGACGACGGCATCGTCCGGGTCTCGCGGGAAACCAAGGGCCGCAAGGGAAGCGGCGTAACCCTTATCACCGGGCTGCCCCTGCCCGAACCGGAGTTGACCGGACTTGCCAAACAGCTCAAGCAGCGCTGCGGCAGCGGCGGCACCGTGAAAAACGGGATTATCGAGGTCCAGGGCGACCACCGGGAGGTGGTGCTGGCGGAGCTGATCCGCCTTGGCTATCAGGCAAAAAAGGCTGGCGGCTGATGGAAGTTTCCAAAGCCGCCTGGTTTGTCTATCTGGTCCGCTGCCAGGACGGCTCCCTTTATTGCGGCATCGCTAAGGATCTGGACCGGAGAGTGGCGGAGCACAACTCTTCTGACAAGGGAGCGAAATACACCCGGGGCCGGCAACCGGTGCGACTGATCTACGCGGAAGAGGCCGCCTCCAGGGCGCAGGCCACCCAACGGGAAGGCACGATCAAGAGAATGAGCCGGGCAGAAAAAACGGCGCTCATCAAGGGTGCAGCGGGCACATAGAACCGCACGCCAACCGCACAATCTCATAACCGGGAGAGAGCCATGAAAATCTTCATCGCAGGCGGCACGGGTTTCCTGGGGCAAGCCCTCATTCGAAAACTTTTGCAGGGAGGGCATGCGGTGACCGCCCTGGCCAGAAGCCCGAAAAAACTGGGCGATCTCGCCCCGCGCATCCGGGTGGTTTCCGGTTCGCCGCTCGTCCCCGGCCCCTGGCAAGAGGAACTGGCCGGGCAGGACGTGGTCATCAACCTCACCGGCACAAGCATCTTCACCCGCTGGACTCCGGCGGCAAAGGAGATGATCCTGCACAGCCGGATTGCCGCGACCAAAAACATTGTTGAGGCCCTTCCGGATCATCCCGCCTCGCCCGTCACTTTGATCAACACCAGCGCCTCGGGGTTCTACGGCTTGTGCGGCGATGAAGAAAAATACGAAGATGGTTTGCCGGGCGGCGACTTTCTCGCCTCGGTTTGCAAGAGGTGGGAAGAAGAAGCAAACAGGGCGCAAGGCAAGGCCAGGGTGATCTCCATGCGCATCGGTGTCGTGCTGGGCAAAAACGGCGGCGCCCTGGCCAAGATGCTGCCCGCTTTTCGCCTCGGGGTGGCGGGGAAACTGGGGCATGGGCGTCAGTGGTTTCCCTGGATTCACCTGGACGACCTCACCAGCGCCATCCTTTTTTGCATGAAACACAGCGAAATTGCCGGCCCGGTAAACTTGAGCGCGCCCGCTCCGGTGCGCAATGGTGAATTCACCCGGATCCTGGGCACAGTGCTGCACCGGCCAACTTTTTTGGGGGTTCCCGGCCTTGCCGTTCGCCTTGTTCTAGGGGAAATGAGTTCGGTGGTGCTTGAGGGGTGCAGGATGATGCCGGGAGTGCTGACGGCGAATGGATTTTCTTTCCGCTTTCCATCACTGCAATCAGCGCTTGAGGATATTTTGAAAAAATAGGCTAAAGGCTAAAGGCTAAAGGCTAAAGGCTAAAGGCTAAAGGCTAAAGGCTAAAGGCTAAAGGCTAAAGGCTAAAGGCTAAAGGAAACTTTTTCCTCTTCCTTCGGCAAGGATTTTTCGGCACAGGAATAAAAAAATTGCTGCCCCCTTTTTACCTTTTACCTTTTACCTTTTACCTTTCACCTAGCCCTTCACCTTTCACCTAGCCCTTATTTACTGGCGAGATTGGCCTCCAGGACAAAGGTGCCGCAGTCTGTCTGAAACGGGAGAACAATAATCGGCACATCGGAGTGATGGTGGATTTCCACCCCCTTGCCGGTGACCATGGTCGGGGTGGCAAGGTTGAAACTCATCCCCAGCTTGCCGAATTCCGCCTTGGCGCCGCCGCAGATCATGTTGGTGATCTCACCCACCGCATCGACAATGTCATGGTCAATGGTTGCCTTGGGCTCTTCCATGAGCATGCGGGAAACGATTTGCAGGATACAGGCGGACGGAAAGCTGATGGTCATGCTGCCTTCGACACTCTCGGAGGCCATGCCGATAATGCCGGTCACATCGCCGTAGGTGGACACGCCTTCCTTGAGATACGGCTTCTGCCCGGTCAATTTGGTCTGAGCCATGGTCTCCAGAACATTTTTGGTGGCATGCACAAAAGGATTCAGATATTCAGCCTTCATAATTTCCCTGTCAAGTCTCGTTCAAACATCAAAAAAAAACGGAACGCCCTGTTCATCCGTGATGAAAGCCCTGACAAAAGGGCATCTGTCTCATATCCTACACCATTATTAGGCGTGAGCCTAAAAAAAAGTCAAGAAAAACAGAAGGATTTTCGCAGGGTTGCCGAACCGGAGAAAATCCCTCGGGCATAGGGTTGGAGTTATTTCCTCGTTCTACGGTTCCGGCAGGATTACGGCGTGCATTCCATGGCATCGAGCCTTTTTGCCAATTCAGCCACATCGGAGATTGGCAGTTGGCAGTTGAAATTTTCACAGAGATACACCGTGCTTCTATTTTCCCGGGGATCAAGATCCGCCAAAATCGGCTGGTATTGCCTGAGAAAATGATCCTCCCCTCCATGGGCCAGCAAGACGATCTTGCCGGGCAAAAAGCGTTTGCGGATCATGGCGAGCATGATCTCGGTGTCTGGCCGATTAAGTTTGCCGACAACCAGGAACTGCCGAGGCTTATTTTTCTGCACATCATGGGCCACCAGCATCTGCGGCAGCATGGAAGGATACTCATTCAACTGCCCGCCAAAGGCCTCGATGGTCGCGTCGGCCCGTTTGAGCCACTCTGCATTGCCGGTTATCCAGCCAAGCCGGAGGAGATTGAGCGCGCTCATTGAATTGCCCGTGGGCTCGGCCCCGTCATAATCACCCTTGAGGCGGACCAGCACGGAACCATCCGAGCCGCTGGTCTCGAAAAATCCGCCCCGGACCTCGTCGCCAAACAGGGCAATCTGGCTTTCCGTCAAGGCCATGGCCATTTGCAGCCAAGCGATATCGAAGGATGCCTCATAGAGGTCGAGAAGACCGTTGACCAGAAAGGCATAGTCGTCGAGCTGCCCGGCAAGGCCACCCTCCCCATCCCGGTAACGCCGCAAAAGCGCGTGGGTAGCCAGGTCATACAGTCTGGCCCGGATAAAGGTTGCGGCCCGTTCCGCCGCGGCAAGGTAGCGCTTCTCGCCCAGCACCTGGGCTGCCCGGGCAAGGGCGCTGATCATGTGCCCATTCCAGGAAGTGATGATCTTGTCGTCGAGATGCGGCCTTGGCCGCTGCGCCCGCACTGTGAACAGTTTTTCCCTGCTGCGTTCCAACAGGCGGGACAACTCCTCCTCCGGGAGGCGGAAACGGCGTGAAGTTTCGGCAAGGGGATGGGCGACATGGAGGATATTTTTACCGGCGAATTCAGCATGGGGGTCGTCAAGCGCGTTGCCCGCCTCAAGCACGCCGTAATGGAAGGAGAAGATTTCGCCATGCTCCTTGCCGAGAACGGCGAGAATCTCCTCTCCGGTCCAGAGATAAAACAAGCCCTCGCCATGCACCTCGGGGTTTCCGGCCTGGATGCTGTCGGCATCCTCCGCCGAATAAAAGCCCCCTTCCGGGCTGGTCATATCCCTCAAGACATAGTCAAGAATATCCTGGGCAACATTGGCATAAAAAGGATCTTGCCCCGATTGGAAGGCTTCGAGATACGCAACCGCGAGTTGGGCCTGGTCGTAGAGCATCTTTTCAAAATGGGGCACCCGCCACTGCGCATCCACCGAATACCGGTGAAAGCCGCCGCCGAGATGATCGTACATCCCGCCCGCCGCCATCTTGCGCAGGGTGACATAGGTCATGTTCACGGCCTGGGACTCACCGGTGCGCGCGCCATGGCGCAGCAAAAAATTGAAAACCACGGGCCGGGGAAACTTGGGCGCCAGGCCGAAGCCGCCGAACTCGGCATCGTACTCCGCGGCAAGCTGTCGGAAACCCTTGGCGCACGCCTCTGGATCGATTTTTTCCGCCCGGCCATCCTCGCCCTTGCGGCGGAGATGCTCGGTAATATTGGCCGCCGACTCCAGAACCTTCCCGGGCCGGTTGCCCCAGGCATCATGCACCGCCGCGAGGACCTCGGCAAAGCCGGGCAGTCCGTGCCTTCCCTCGGGCGGAAAATAGGTGCCCCCATAAAAAGGGCGCAGATCGGGGGTAAGAAACACCGACATGGGCCAGCCGCCATGCCCGGTTAAAGCCTGCACCGCTGCCATGTAAATCTGGTCAAGGTCGGGGCGTTCCTCCCGGTCCACCTTGACGCAGATGAAATCCTTGTTGAGAATCCGCGCTGTCTCCGGGTTTTCAAAGGATTCATGGGCCATGACATGGCACCAGTGGCAGGTGGAATAGCCGATGGAGAGAAAAATCGGCTTATTTTCCGTGCACGCCAAGGCAAAGGATTCCTCTCCCCAGGGATACCAGGCCACGGGATTGAAGGCATGCTGGAGGAGATAGGGACTTTTTTCACTGACAAGCCGGTTGGGCTTTTTGCCCAGGGCCTGCTGCTGGTCGATAAAGGTCTGCATGGTCATGTTGGCTGCCATTGAATCCCCCTTGCCGCGCAAAAAAATCCTATGAAACCCATCACTGTTCGGACATCGAACGGATGGTAAGCGCCAGGGCAAGAAACGGCGCCATGAACAGGGTCAACACAACCATGGTGGCTTTCTGGAACTGGGGATTTTTCACCATCCGGAGGATTTCAGGGTCGAGCACGCCCGAAAGCCCGATGGTGACAAGCGGCAGCAGCACAAAGGCAAGCCCGCTGAATACCATCTCCGCCACAACCAGTTTTTTGAAAAACATCGACAGGGTGTCCAGGGCAATTTTCAACTTCAACATGCGGTCAACCAACCCCGTCAGGAGATCGACCTCCTCCTTGCCTGCCTGCAGCCGCGCCTTGGCCGTTGCCAGACTTTCGCCGGCAATGCTTCTGGCTTCGACAAACTTTCTTTTGCCGGCAAAAAGGAGCGTTTTAAAATCACTGAAAAAAGACTTATAGGGATATTCCTGCCAGAAAGTATTGTACTCCGACCAGGTCAAGGCAGCCGCATCCACCCGGACATTCAGCTCTTCAAGCCTTGCCTCGCGCAGGCGGGGACAGACCATGCTCAAGGATTTGGCCCGGTCCGCGATATCAAGAACATCATAGACGGCGCGACGCCGGAACTGTTCTTCCAGATTGGCCAGCACCGAGAGATGATTCTGCATCTCCTCGTCTTCTTCCCCGCCGAACCAGGCCTGCAACTCTGCGAAAGCCTCCTTCGCATCGGCCAGGTTTTCCCCGGCCTCCTTGTTTTTCTGATCATACAGCCCGGAAAGAACGTTCTCCACCATGGTGTTGGCCGGCAGCATGGCCGGGTCCATGAGGGCGATCATGAAATACCGGCGATCCCCCGAGGCCAGCTTGCGCAGCAGTTGCATCTGCTGCTGCCCCTGACCCTCATGAACCCTGGTCTGAATGAGACTGTATTGGACCTCCGCACAATCGACATAGAGATTGGCCACCGAGCTGATAAGTTGCTCCGCCTTCCAAGGGTGGCCAGCCAGCCTGTGAAATCTGGCGGTAAGGAGGCTGATGTAGATTTTCTCTTTTTCCGTGCCGGCCGTACTGTTTGCTATTTGCAGAAAATGGGCCACATCCCCCATCCGGCCCCGCTCCAAAGCAATGAAAGCCAAGCCAAGGGTGGCGTAGAACTGCTTTCCTCCCAAGGCCTGGCTTTCCGCCTTCAAGAAATCAAGGGCCTGCTTGTACTTGCCGACCCGCAGGCAATCAAAGCCGGAATGCAGGTTTCGGCTGTCAACCTTTACCCGGTCTATTTTCCCGATGCCGTCCCAGGAGGACAACAGGGAAAAAGCGGCATAACTCAGGAAACGAGGCTGATAAATAAGATACATGTCGAAATACGCGACATAGACCTGCAAGGCGGGATCGTTGCGGATCTGGGCGCCATCGATATTGGTGGCCAACAGTTCCGCCATCTTTTTCTGCTCGGCCATGACCTGCTTAAACAGGGTGTCGATCTTTGCGAAAGAGAGGTAGCCAACCCGGTCCAGGCCCCGGGTTTCCATGGTCAACTGTTTACTGGGGCAATGAGCCGGAGCGTGATTGGCCATGCCGCAATAAAAACACTCCGAACTCGCTCCCTTGGCCGCGAGGAATCGGCCGGTAAAAAGGCGTTCCCGCTTCAATTCGCTGAGATCGCCGGAAAAGCTCAACTGAAACAACCCGTCTCCGGCATCCGTGAATTGATGGGCAGGCATTTTTTTGCCGGCAAAAAGAAGATTCCATTGCAGCTTCAACGCCCGGGTCACATACAGGGTTTCCGGCTGCAACACCCCCCAGACCGAGGCAGTGGCCTCGCCAAAATCAACGGGCGGATCTTTTCTCCGGTGCAGATGCACGATAACCTGAATGGGAACCGCGCCCATTTGGGGTTGCCACTGCTGCTTTTTGAGGGATTGCAGGTTTTCGAAAAAGGTGCTCAGGGCGGCGAATGGCTCATCATAATAGACAAGCAGGAGATCCTCGCTGCTGTCCGGAGCTTCGATCCCCACCTGAACCAGGAGGTTGCGCAAGGCCTTGAAAAACGCGGACCACCGGCCCGGAAGAGCCTGCTCCCCCTGATAGGTTAAAGGATGAATCGCCAGCAGAGTGGAGTGATCGATCTCTTTCATGCTATTTCTTTGCCCAAGCGCCTTGTGTTCTTTGTCCGTGAGTGCCCTGTCGCATTATGCCATTGTACGTTTTTTCCGCTGCCACCACCACCCCAGTTTTCCCCCGAACGGAAAAAAGCTGGCCGAGATCTCAAACAATGATTACTTTGCAACCTGATCAAGCGAGGGCAACCGGTTCGTCCGCCAGCCCACGTCAATACAGCAACCTAGAGGAATACCCGCCAATGGCCCTTGCCCCGAAACACCTCCGTGCCGACAACGTAAAACGCTTCGATGACGCCGCCGCGGCATGGGAAGAAAAACCCCAGCGCGTCGCCCTGGCCCGCAAGGTGGCCGAGGCCATCCGGCAAGCGATCCCCTTAGCCCCCGCCATGCGGGTTCTCGAATACGGCTGCGGAACCGGCATGGTCGCCAGAACCATAAGCCCGCATGTCGCCGCCATCGTGGCCGTCGACACCTCGCCGGGGATGCTGGAGGTCCTTGGCCGAAAAGCCGCGGAAGAAGGGATCACCAACATCGAAACCCGCGTCCATGATCTGACCAGACACCCTTTGCCCGTTGAGAATTTCGACCTGGTGCTGAGCAGCATGACCCTGCACCATATCCCGGAGATCGAGCCACTGTTGCACCGGTTTTTCGCGGCCCTGAAACCCGGGGGCTATCTGGCCGTTGCCGATCTGATCACGGAAGACGGCTCCTTCCATGAAGACAACAGCGGCGTGGCCCACCACGGCATCAACCCGGATACGGTCCGGGACATCCTGGCAAGAAACGGCGGCCAGGACATCGGCGTGCAAGAGATTCACACCATTGAAAAGCCAGGGGAAAACAGCGCAATGCGGAGGTATCCCATATTTCTTGCCTGGTGCCGGAAGGCATGAACAACAGACGCGTGTGCAAGACACTGGGGGAAAGATGATTGCAACCATTGACGGGGATGGCCGCCATTTCACTGACTTCGGCTGGCTCAAAACCTACTGGCTCTTTTCCTTTGCCGACTACTACACGCCGGACAACATCCAGTTCGGCCCCTTGCGGGTATTCAACGATGACGTGGTGGTGCCCGGCACGGGTTTCCCCACCCATCCCCATGAGGAAATGGAGATCATCACCATTGTCCTTGACGGTGAGATCACCCACAAGGACAGCATGAACAACACCAGCGTCATCAAGGCCGGCGATGTTCAGCGCATGTCCGCGGGCACCGGCCTTAGCCATTCGGAATACAACAGCGGCAAGGCGCCGGCCCATTTTTATCAGATCTGGATCTATCCGGACAAACACGGTCTGCGCCCGACCTATGACCAGCGCAGTTTCAAAAAAGAAGAGTGGCGCAACCAACTGCTGCCCCTGGCCTCGGGCCAGCGCCACAAAAATGTGGTGCGCTTTCACAGCTCCGCCACCATCTACCGTGGGGAGCTCGATCCCGGCCGGGCCATCAGCTACGAGACCACGGAAGACCGCCGCATTTTTCTCTATCTTACCTCGGGAAAACTGGTGGTCAACCGGACCCGGTTGCTGCCAAAATATCAGGCCAGAATAGACCTGGAAAAAAACCTTATGCTGCAGGCGGAAGAAAAATCGGATTTCATCCTCATCGACCTGCCCACCTGCCGGGGCTGGGGCTATGACAAAAAAACCCTGCAAGGCGGACGCTTCTAACTCCATCCACAAAGGAACTCCCCCATGGTACGTAAAATCAGCGGCGCCTTCACCGGCGGAGCCCTCGGCGCACTCATCGACAGCGTCAATATCTGGGTTTTGGGCCAGGTGGGGATTACGGCCTGGCTCGGCGTCGGATTGCGGCCGCAATTCACCGCCTCCTGGCTCTATCCCCGGCTGGTTTGGGGCGGAATATGGGCCATGCTGCTGATCCTGCCGTTGTACCGGCAAAAAACAGCCCTGCGCGGCATCCTCATGAGCCTGGTCCCCACCACCATGATGCTGGTCATGGTCTTCCCGGAAATGGGCCTGGGCCTGATGGGGCTCAAGGCCGGGCTCCTGACCCCGCTTCTCGTGCTGCTCCTGAATTTCATCTACGGCATGGCGGCGTCTTTCTGGTACAAAAACTGCGCCTGAAGCTGAATATTCATGCCACTGCAAGAAACAGCGCCCATGACCGGAAAAATTTTTGCCATCGGCGATATCCACGGCTGCGCCGCCAAGCTCGAACACCTGCTCAAGCGTCTCCCCTTCGAGCGCGGGCACGACACCCTGGTTTTTCTGGGCGATTACCTGGATCGCGGCCCCGATGTCAAGGGAGTGCTGGACCAGCTCTGCCAACTACGCGCCGATGGAGTACGGATTGTCTCGCTCATGGGAAACCACGAGTATCTGCTGCTGGAATACCACCGGACCAGTGACCAGGCGCTGCTCCCCTACCTGCGGCGGCTCGGACTGGAAAACACCCTGGAAAGCTACGGCGGCGCAAGCCTCGCCGCACTTACCTCCCTCGATTTCATGCCTTCGGAGCACCGGGATTTCCTGCTCTCTTTGCTGCCCTATTGGGAAACGGAAAAATATATCTTCGTGCATGCCGGTCTGCGCCACGGCCAGCCCCTGGCCGAGCAGGATATCTCCGATCTCTGCGAGGTCCGGGAGCCTTTTCTTTCAGAGGAGCGGGATTACGGTAAACGGGTCATCTTCGGCCATACCCCCTTTGCCACCCCGCTGCTCACGCCCTTCCGCACCGGCATCGACACCGGCGCGGCCTACGGCAATCTCCTCACCGCCGTGGAGCTGCCCGGGCTGCGCTTTCATCACGCCGCCTGAGCTTTGCCCCGCTCAGGGGGTGATCCGGTAATCACCCTGTACAAAGCGACGGGCAAGGATGGTCACCATCTCGTCGGAATCAAGACGGGCATCGAGCTGCCGGGTAAAGCCGATCAACCGGCCCAACTGATTGAGAATCCCTTCTATCTCCTGCCGGTTCAAGCCGGAAAGGCGGCCGACCAGCAGATCGCCCTTGGCCTTGAGGGCAAAGCCCTGTTCCGCCAGCACCTGGGCCATGAGCTGGATGCGGCGGGAACGGTTGGTGATGGCCGCAGCCCCGCCCACAAAACGGAAATAGATGTGGTTGTTGCGGGGGGTGTCGCTGCAATAGCAGTCCAGCATATTAAAGTGGTAACCGAAGCGCAGGCTCATGTTCACATATTCCGAGCTTGCCAAGGCCACGTTTTCCATAATGGCCGCACCGCCGGGAACATCCGCCGCCCGCGTCATGCCGGAGAGCAGATCGGCCCCCCGCAGGGGTACCCCTTCATTCTGCCAGACCCCTGGGGCAAGCATCCCGGCAAGCACCGCCCGCAAGGGCACGGACGCCACCTCGTCAAAGCCCGGTGCCTTGCGGCCGGTTGTGCTGCGCAGACCGCCTCCCAGATCAATCACCAGCATTTGGACCGGGATCGGCAGAGCCAACCGGTGCACGGCTGTCTTGGTGCCGAAAAACCTATGGAAACCCCTCCCTTGCCCTTCTGCATTGGCAACCAGGGCCTGCACCGCTTTCTCATGCATGAAGCGGACAAGATCATGCACGGTTTTGCATTTTTCCGGGGTGAATTCCTGCTCCAGGGAGTTCACCAGATGGAGCGGGGCAATATATCGCATGATATATTTCTGGCGCCGGAATTCATACAGCTCCCGCAGTTTGGCCGCGGTTTGCCGCTCCTCCCGGAGCAAGCTCTGGACGATCCCCTCATACACGACAACCTCGCTGCCCTCGCCCGCCTGCAGGGTGATCGCCTGGCCGTGACGCAGCACCGAGGTGGCGGAACCGGTATTGACTACGGTGGGGATGTTGAATTCCCGGCAGATCGAGGCCATGTGGCTGGTGGGCACGCCGATATCGGTGATAATGGCGTGCAGGATGGGAATAGCCTGCACGAAATGGGGAGAATCGTGCTTGGCCACCAGGATGCTGCCTTTGGGAATCTTCTCCAGTTCGTCGAGATGCTGGAGAATAAAGACCGTGCCTGCGGTTGCGCCCCGCTGCACCACGATTCCCTGATCGCGGAGCAGCACCGGATAGCCGGTCGCCGCGGATGTGTCAGCGCTTGCCGGTGTTTCGGCCGGATCTTCCACCCGCAGGGCCCGGGCCTGGAGGAGATAGCAGCGATCCTGGGCATCCATGGCCCATTCGATATCCTGGGGTCCTTTGTAGTACTTTTCGATGGCTAGGGCCTGTCTGCCAAGCTCCAGCACTTGGGGCTCGCTGAGACACGCCAATGGCCGTTGTTCCGCCGGGGTTTCCACGGTGGCAATACCGGAGCCCCCAAGATTAACCACCATCCGCGCCTTGGCGCCGATGCGGCGCTCGACGACCCGGAGCATCTCCTCCTTGGCTACGGTGTAGAGATCGGCATCGGTCAGGCCGTCGACCACGCCGGGCCCAAGCCCCCAGGCAGCGCTGATCGCCATCCTGCTCCTGTCCTTGCCTGCCGCGGCTGTATAAATAACCCCGCTGGCCTTGGCGTCGATCATGGCCACGCAGCCCACCGCCATCTTCAGCGTCCCGAGATCATAGCCAAGCTGGCGCTGATAGCTGGTGGCATTGGCCTGAAAAAGGCTGGCCACCACCTCCTTATAGGCGGATTGCACGGCCTCTACCGTGCAGGGAACATTGAGCCTCGTCTCGAATTGGCCAGCAAAGGAATATTCTCCATCCTCCTCCTCGGCGCTGCTCCGCACCGCCAAGGTTGCGTTGTGGCCAAGCCGGTCCCGCAGCTTTTCCAAAGCCGCACCCAACGCCGCGCTGAAATCCTCCGGAAACCCGCCAGCGAGAATGGCGGTGCGCACCTCGGCAAGGGTAGCGGTATCGGCCTCGGCCAACGCGGCAAGACGCGCCTCCAAGCCGTTATGGTGCAAAAAAACGGTAAAGGCGGTGGTGGTGATGGCAAAGGCATGGGGAATACGGAGATGCAGGGCATTAGCCAATTCGGCCAGGTGGTAATTCTTACCCCCCACCTCCTCGGCCTGGTCCCAGGTGATTTCCGGATAAAAGACCACCAAGGGGCTGGAAAGGGAGGCACCCCCGCGCAACATCCGCTGCACCAAGGTGTCGATACGGGCCAGGGTTCCAGCAAGCTGGGGGTATTGGCCATCGGTCAGCAAGTTAAAATGGTCGAGCGCCCCGGAGATTGCCGAAAACAGAGTGGCGTAGGCGCTCCGGGTGTAATTGACGTCAAAGAGATACTCGCCGCCGAGCTTTTCCCCCATCTCGGTCATGGCTTCCAAGGCGCGGTTGTTGCCGTCGAGCACCGCCTGGAAGTCGCGGAAATGCGTGGTCAGGTCGCTGGAGGCTTCGGTTTGCCCGGGGGCAAACACCTCTTTGAGTCTGCGGAAAAAAGGTTTTTTCATGGTCAGTGATTACGCGGGGCATCACCCGGCAGGGCTCACTCCTCCCCAAGAGCTCTCTTGACCGAAGCCTTCAGCTCCTTGATCTTGACCGGCTTGGGGAAGAAATCGTGCACATCATCCCGCAAAGCCTCAATGGCCACATCAAGGTTGGCAAAGGCGGTGATCATAATCACCTTGACCCCAGGGTACAGCTTCTTGACGGTGCGCAGCACCTCAAGGCCGTCCACACCCTTCATCTTCAAGTCCGTGACCACCACGTCGAAGCGCCTTTCCTTCAGACGTTCCAGGGCAGACTCGCCATTGAGGAAGGTCTCCACCTCGTAGCCGTCTTGCTCGAAGGAGAGTTTTGCCATATCCCCCACGATTTTTTCATCATCAATGACCATAATGCTATGCTTCGCCATCTGTACACCTCTTTAACTTTTTGCAACTGGGCAGTGTTATGATAAAGGTTGTGCCGACTCCGACCTGGCTTGCCACCCGGATGTTTCCCTGGTGGTTCTTAATGATCCCGTAGCTGACCCACAGGCCCAGGCCGGTGCCGCTTTCTTCCTTGGTGGTAAAAAACGGATCAAAGATGTGGTCGAGAAACTCCGGGGCAATGCCTTTTCCGTTGTCGCCGATCTCGATCTCGATTTCGTCATGGTCCGGCAGATAACGGGAGGCAATGCGCAGTTCGCCACCCTTGCCCATGGCCTGGATGGCGTTGGTGGCCATATTGACCAGCACCTGTTGGATCTGGTGTTCATCGATGTAGATATCGGGCAGATCGTCGGCCAGGATGAGCTTGATCCTGATATTGGAGACATCAAGCATATTCTGGACCAGGGCCAGGATCTTCTGGATGACCTGATTGGTGGTTGCTTTGGCCAGATGCTGTTCCTTTGGTTTGGCGTAATCAAGCAGATTGTGAATGATCACTCGCAGCCGCTCGACCTCCTCATCCACCCGCTCCATGAAGGTTATCCTATCCTCCTTGCTCAGTCTATCGTACACCTCCGCGTAGGTCTGGGCGAGCATGGAGATATTGTTGAGCGGGTTGTTGAGTTCGTGAGCAACGCCTGCCACCAGCACACCGATGGAGGCGAGCCTTTTCGATTGGACGATCTCTTTTTCTCGTTTGTGCAGCTCCTCGGCCATGGCGTTGATGGCGTTGATCACCGCGCCGATCTCGTCGTTGGAGGGGTTTTCCTCGATCTTGCGGTAATTACCCGTGGATATGGTCCGGGTGAGATCGACCACCTTGCGCAGCGACTGACCGATGTTTCGGACAATGAGATTGCTGAAGAGAAAGGCGAAAAGCACCACCGCCCAGAAAGAATAGAGCAGGATATTCTTGGAGCGGACAATGATCGCGCCGATCCGGTCGCTCTCAAGGGCGGTGATATTTTCAGAAAATGTTTTGAGACTCTGGCCCGCCTCCCGCAGCTTCTGCTGAACCGCACCGTCCCGATGACTGGCTTTGCTGCTCGAATCGACCAACTGCGCATAGGCGTAAAGCTGATCCTGCAGGGTCGTATACTTCTGCGCCCCCACGGCCCGAATGATGTCGGGCCGTACCTGCAGCAGGGTCTCGCGGGTCTGGTCGATTCGAATCTTGATATTGCTCAACGCCTCGTTATCGCCGTAGAGGAAATAGTTTTTCTCGGCCAGCCGCATCTCAAGAAAGTTGGCATTGAGCCCCTCGGCAATCACGGTAAAGCGGAACTTGGTCAGAATCTCGTTGAGATTTTGCAAGGCAAACATGCCGATCAGCACGATGAGCAAGATATGGACCGCGTTGGAAAGATAGATCTTATGTTCGATTTTCATGCCGCTTCACCCCGCCAGTACACCGCTTCGTGTTCTGGGCAACTCCGCCTGTTCCTTGCGAACCGGCAGGTACCAGAGCCCTCCATCGACGATCATCAACAGACCGATAACGATCAGCATCCCATCAAAAAAGGTTTTGAAGCCCAGGCCGAAATAGCCGATCAACCCGACACCGAGACTCATAAAGGAGACGCCGGTACGGATAAAGGCCAGACCGGTTCGGGCCCGGGCGTAGATGGTCCGGTAGCAGCCCGCGATGGTGCGCTGGGCAGCGAGCACGTTCCGTTCCCGCGCCAGGTGGGTCCTTTCCCGGCTGGCAGGCAAGGGGTACAAAATGGTGCAGTAATTGCCAAGCAGATCTCCTAAGCGCGCCAACATGGTTTCCTTGATCCGTTTTTCCGACTCGGCATGCTCAATACTCTGGTAATTCTCCAAAAAACTCAAGGTGGCACCACTCACCTCCACCAGGGTCTGATCCCGGGGCGGAGTCAGACGCGAACGCCGCACCCGGAAATAGGTGGGCAAGGAAACCACAAGAAAAAACAACCCGACGGTCAAGGCGCCATAGGCAAAAAAAGGATGAGCCGCATACCCTTCGCTGCTCAAGAGGGTGCGGGAAATGGCGGCGAGGGCGAGCCCGGTCCGGACAAAAGCCAAAGCGGTGCGGGCCCGAGCCAGATCGGTGCGATAGCAGGCCAGCCTGGTCCGCCATTGGGCCATGGTATTTCGCCAGAAGGCCAGCCCGGTTCGTTCGGTACCGATGAGCCCTCCAGGCTTGGCATGAAGAAAATCCTGAATATACCAGGAAATATCGTCTTGCAAAGCCACCCGGAACTCATAGGGCGCTGGGCCGAAAGTCTTTTCCACCTCCGAACGCATGGCTGGATCCGATGGGTCGCAGGCGGCAATGACGATGGTGCCGTCGGCGTCCTTGATCACCGGAAACCAATCGCTTTGCCCAATCTGACTGGTTGACAGGTCGTTGAGCAACTCGGGAGGGATGGGCAGACGCTCGTCGTATTCAATGGCGGCGCAATGGTAGTAATCCCGCAGGGCAGCGAGCAAATTCTCCCGCGGCACCCCATATTCGATATGCAGAATTCGGGATACAGGCACCCCTCGCAACACTGCCGCTTTGGCTGCCTCTTCAAGCAGCCCTGGTCCGGACATGATTACTCCGGCATAAGGCTGCATCAAGATCTCCGTCTTAGGCTTCGTCATTGCTGAACACCACGGTTTTCCAGAATCGTGCAGGTATACCGTAATCGGGAATGGTAATTTCCATATCACCATAGCAGTATGGAAATTGACGGCGAGTCCGTTCGGCCGGAACGCTCCAGGCAAAACCATCTGCCACAAGAAAAAGGCCTAAAACTATCATCAAGTAATTAAATACCGCCCAACCGGTGCCGCCGGTATCTTTAAAGAAGAGCAAAAATACCACCCCAATGGAAAACAGGCTAAAGCCAGTGCGGATAAAGGCGAAACCGGTACGGGCTCGGGCCATGACCGTCCGCAGACGGGCCATGACGTTACGACGTTCAGCCAGCACAGTCCGCTCCAACGCAACCCCGGTGGTGGCCCAGATACCCGGGGCATGGGAGCTCTTCACTGGCAGGGCCATGGGATTTTTCACGACACCGGGCAAAACATGGCTGTGGGGGAAAAAATAATCCCAAATAGTGGACATACTGCCCTTTTGACGCACCGAGGCCAGCCCTTCCACCCCTGCATTCCGGCCGCGCAGATACCAAAAAAATCCCTCCAACGCCATAACAGCGCCGATGCCGATGAGCCCGAGATCAAAGATAAGCCAGCGGCTGGTCTGAAACTGCCGCAACATGCCAAGGCCGAGACTGACAAAAGCAAAGCCGGTTCGGGTGAATGCAAGACCGGTACGGACCTTGGCCATCCTGGTCCGGAAACAGGCGAGCACCGTCCGCTCTTCCGCCAGGTCAGTGCGATCACTGGCCAGAAAGCGACGCCGCATCACCGGAGACATACTGGTCCATTTGTCCCGTTGTGCCTTGGCTCCCACCACTGGATCGCTGCGACGAAACTCCGGGGCAAGGTATTCGTCACATGTCTCAAGAACAGTAGTTCCGCCAGTGGCACCGCTATCGACACAAGGAGGAAGCGTCGCGTAAATAGCCCGGGCAGGCAGATACCATTTGAGCCCGTCATACGCCATGATGATCCCGCTGATCAAAAGGGGCACCTCCATAAAGAGGTAATACCCGGCCCCCACCAGCCTGAAAAAGAGCAAAGCAATGGTAATAAAGGAAAGACCGGTGCGGATAAAGGCAAGGCCGGTACGGCTCTTGGCCAGCAAGGTCCGGTAATGGGCGAACAGGGAACGGCGGCCTGCCAGATAGGTGCGAACCTTGGCCAGCGGAGTTCTTCCCCCCGTGGAGGGAAAGTTGGGGTTAAGATCCTGATTGTGCTCAAGGATGCGCATGAGGTCGTCGGGCAGGGTGACCTGGAACTCGATCTCCTGCACGCCGAGGGTCTTGCAGACCTTGGCGGCCAGTGCGGCACTTGGCTCGGTGGTGATCACCGTGGCCCTGCCCTCATCAACGGCACGCGGAAACCAGCCTTCCGCCCGAAGCTGCGCCATATCCAGTTTCCACAAAAGAAGCTGGGGGCCGGTCACCGATTCCTGATACTCCACCCATGAACAGCCATACCGCTCTCCAAGCCCTGCCAGCGCTTGATATTTATCCAACCCTCGCATCAATCCTGTTCTCATATAACCGCCCGCACAACTTATTCTTTGTCCATCAGCCCGGACAGTGCATAATTGCCTTCCATAAAAGCACGAGCCACCCTGCCGATCATCGCATCGTCGCCCATGGCCGCATCCAGCAGCCTGGTAAAGCCCAGAATCCTGCCAACCATCACCAGCTTTTCCTCGATGGCCTCCCTGGCCGCCCCCTGTAGCGAGGCGTTGACCAGATCCTCTTTGACATTCACGGAAAAGCCATAGTGCTCGAAGATCTCGCCGATGCACAGGGCGCGCCGCCGCCGCCGTGTAAGAGAGGTACCGCCGCCCTTGAAGCGGAACTTGATATGGTTGCTGCGCGGCTCCGGGGAAGCAACCGCGTCGATCATGATGAAGTGAAAATCCATGCGCGCATTCATGTTGCAGTAATCGCGGCTGACCATGGCGTAATTGGGCATGCCGATGGGCCGCTCCGACTTCTGGTCGGTAATAAAGGAGGACATCACCGAGCCCATGGGCGTCCCGCCGGGCGGCGGCCCCCAATGCAGGCCAGGGGTGGTGATCCCCTGCCACAGCGCCTGAAAGGGGTGGGAAACCACCGCTTCCGGCGGAATTCTCCGGCGTTTTGGTCCGGTCACAACCACTCCTCCGCCCATATCGATGACGCTGACAAAGAAAGGCACCGGCGAATCGATGGCATGCACCACGCCGAGGTTTTCCTCCAGCATCTCGTCTCCGGCATGGAACATGGACAACACCGCTTTTTCATGGACAAAGCGGACGATATCATGGAGCGATTTGCATTCGACAATGGAAAAGGTGGGGCCGTAGGCATCGGTGAGGTGGAGCACCGTAACCAGTTCCTGCAGCTCCCGATGCAGCGGCGGCAAGGGCACCCGCATCCTGCGGACACCGGGCGGGCCATGTTGCCACGCCTTCTCCGCGGCGCTGATCTCTTCGGGGCTGGCCTCGCACACCCTGCCCTGGTTGCCGTCCACGGTGATCCACTGCCCGTCAGGCAAGAGAGTGGAACCATCGTGCACGCCGCACACCATCGGAGTTTGCTGTTCACGGGCCACGCAGGCCAGATGATCGGCCGGGCTGCCCAACTCCACCAGCACCGCCGCCACCTGGCCCAGGAGGTTGACCGCTTCGACAAAACTCTGCTGCATGACCAGGACCACCGGTTCCTGGGGGATGTTCTCGAAATCCTTTCTCCCTTTCACCACCAGGACCCGGCCGGCAGCCCTTCCCCCCGAGGCTCTTACCCCTTGCGCCAGAACCGGGGACACTTCCCGCCGGTCGTCCGTAGCCGGAAGGCCCATGGTGGTCATGGGCCGCACCTGGAGAATGACCACCGCCCCTGTCCGGTCCACCGCCCATTCCAGGTCCAGGGGAAGACCCTCGCGCCTTTCCAGTTCCCTGCCCCACCCGGCCAGGGCCTGCAGTTCCGCCTCGCTGAGCACCGGCTGTAGGCGGGCCTCCGGCCCAAGCTCGCGCCAGGCCACGCCGCCCGCTTCCTCGCAGACCAGCAGGCGTTCCTTGCTGGCGATGGTGGAACGCTCCCAATCCACCTTGCCGTCCGCGCCGACCAGATAGAGATCCGCGGCAGCGCTGCCGGAAACCGCGGCCTCGCCCAAGCCGGGCACCGCGCTGACCAGCATCAACCCGCTTTCCGGCTCTTGGGGAGAGCGGGTCAGCAGCACGCCTGCCGCCCTGGCCTCCACCATCTCCAGGCACAGCACCGCCATGTCAAAACGCAGGGGGTCCAGCCCGGCGTTGAGCCGGTAGGCAAGGCTGCGGGCGTTGAAATTACTGGCCACCACCTCTTTGAATGCCGTGAGAAACTGCGCCTCATCGCGGACATTGAGCACCGAGCTGAATTGTCCGGCAAAGGAATGGCGGCCGCCGTCCTCGCTGATGCTGCTGCTGCGCACCGCCAACGGTTTGCCGTTTTCAAGGAATGTGCGGGCCGCCGCCGTGATTTCCTCGGCCAGGGCCGGAGGGATCGACGCCTGGGTGATCAAACCTTGCACCTTGGCGGCAATGGCACCGGAAACATGCTTTTCTTTATCCGCGCCGTGGGTGGCCAGAAGATGGACCAATTCCAGGGAGAGTCCGGTGTGTTCGAGAAAAAAGCGGCAGCCTGCCAGGGTAACCACAAAGCCGTCCGGCACGGGCAGGCCATTCTTGCGCAATTCCGCCAGGGCCGCGGCCTTATTGCCGGTTTGGCCCTTGAGGCCGCCGTGGATTTGGGCCAGCGGCAAGACGCAGGGACGATTTTCGGGTGAGGCAAGACGGGCGAGCGTATCCTGAACGCGTTTGGCGATTGCCTGATGAACGGCAAACAGCCCCCTGTAGCGGCTGCCGGCCAGGGTTTCCAGTTGGGCGACCATCTCGGCGGTTTCCTCGACGAGCCGGAGGACAAGCTTCGTAAGGCCTGCGGGGTCCCCCTGCATCCGCAAATGGATGCTGATCTCGGTGAGGCAATCCACGGCCCGGTTGTTGCCGGCAAGAAGAGAACGGAACACATGGTAGCGCGCCTTGAGCAGGTGTTGCGAATCCGTTTTCCGCTGCTGGCGAACCTCCCGCAACTTGGCGATTTTTTGGCTGAACCAGCGGCGCACCTACCCCTCCTCCCCTGCCTGCTCCTGCCTGATGCTTACGAGAAAACGCTGAAAAAACTCTTCGATGGCCGCCTCGTCGCGCATCCGCACGTCAAGCTGACGGGTGAAGGAGATCAGCTCGCCCAGCCGGACCAGCACCCGCTCCATCCTCGGGACATCAAGGTTCCTGGCCTTGGCGATCACCAGGTCGCCGGTGCGCTCCACCTTGAAATAGAGGCCGGAGAGAATGGCGCTGATCAACCGGGCCCGCCACTCGCGTTTGGCCTTCTCCGCCATCCCGCCGGCAAAACGGAAGTAGATGTAGTTGTTGTCCGGGTCCGGCGACATGTAGGCGTCCACCACGTTGAGATGATACCCCAGACGCAGGCAGAGATTACAGTAATGCTCGGCAATGATCCCCAGGTTGTCCCCGGGATAGGCCGGGCCGGTGAGCAGGGCCAGCGGCTTGCCGATCCCGGAGAGAATATCCCTGAGTCCCAGCACCACCGGCTCCCTGGCAGCCTGATCCTCCTTGAGAAACCCCTGAAGAATGGCGATCAGCGGCCGGCTGTTCAGCATCTCCATGCCGATTGCTCCACTGCTGGGCACTTCCGGCTTGAATCCCGAGCCCAGGTCGATGACCCGCAATTTAAGCGGGATCGGCAGTTGCACCGGCCGGCTCAGTTCCTCTTGGGAGCCGCTCTGCTCGGCATGAAAATGAATCAGCGCGTCAATGGCCTTTTCATGGGCAAAACGGAGGATATCGTGGAAGGTCTGGCAGTTTTCCGCCTTGAAGTCAACGGAGGTCGGATCGGCCAGGGTGATGGGGGCCACCCAACGCAGGATGCGGCGGAGAATCCGGAGCTCCTGCGAACTGCGGTAGTCATCCTGTTCAGCATCATGCAAGCGTACCAGCCCTGCGATGATCCCCTGGTAAACCTGCTTGTTTTCCACATCCACCGTAACCTCCGCCCCCTCGGCGAGAAGCTTTACCGCCTCGCCGGTTCCAAACAGGGCCGGAGTCCGGTATTCCCGGGCAATGGTGGCCAGATGTCCGGTGGGGCCGCCGATTTCGGTGATGATAGCGGCGGCCCGCCAGACAATGGGACTCAGTTGCGGGCTGGGGAAACGGGCCACGGCGATGGCCCCCACCGGAAACTGTTCCGGGTCGGTGTTCTGATCGACATGCACCACTCTTCCCGCGGCAATGCCCAGGTGGGCGACCTGCCCTTTGCCAGACATCAACGGGATGGCCGCGGCCAGCTCGGCGGCCAGCTCGCCGGGAAGCGGCGGCGGTTTGGCGGGCAAGGACAGGGGACGGCTTTGCAGGATCACCGGCTCGTCTTCCAAGGCCCACTCGATATCCTGGGGCTCGCCAAAGGTTTTTTCCAGCAACAGGGCCTGCTCGGCAAGCCTGGAAAGCTCCTTGGGCGCGAGGGTTGCCGAGCCGCGCCGCAGACCGCTGGGTAGCAGATCGAACGCTTCCCTGGCGGCTAAAAATGAATCCGGCATGACGATTTCGCTGGTCAGCGGCGTGAAAGGCCAGGTCCGGCTCATGACAAACCGGTCGGCCTGTCTGTGCCCGGACACCAGATCATGGGCCGCGCCGCGCAGGGAAGTGATGAGCAGTTGGTTCTTCTCGGGTGCTTCCGGGTCGCGGCTGTAAGTTACCCCCGCGACGCGGGAGGTGATCATCGGCTGCACCCCGGCTGCCATGGGGACTTCCCTGCTGCCGGTCGTTGACCCGAGATACTCCAGGGCCGCGACGGAAAAGCGCGATCCGATCACCCGCCGGTAGGCGTCGAGCACCGAAGTCAGATCGGGCCGCACCTCGAGCACCGAATGGAATTGCCCGGCAAAGCTGCGGGTTGCGGCATCCTCGCCCATCCCGCTTGAGCGGACTGCCAGGGGCACCGCCCCCCCAGCCCGCTTGAGCAGTTGGGCCAGCTCGTCTTGCACCGCCGCCACCAACTGTTCCGGAAAGCGGGCCTGCCGCAGCGATCCCGCGATGCGTTCGCTGTGCTTGCGGCTGCTGCCCGGCGCAGCGCGGATGGCGTCGATCCGGGCAAAAAGGTCGTTTGCCTCCATGAATTCGCGGTAGGCGGCAACGGTGATGGCAAAACCATCCGGGGTCCTAAGATGCAGCCGGTTGCGAATCTCGCTCAAGGTGGCGTTTTTGCTCCCCACCAGCTCCTCGAAATCGCTGTTGAGCAGATCATAGGTCAAGGTCCGATGAGAGTCATACGGACCGGCATATTCCAGGGCCAGGCCGGAAAGTTTGCCGGCGATCTCTTCGTAGCAGTCGTACAGGACAAGGTAGCGGTTGCTGGTCAGGCTGCCCAGGCAGGAGACCACTTCCCGCACCAGCTCGTTCAACCCGGCCACCGCCTCGCTTAAAAATTTCCGGTCAAAGACATATTCTCCGGCCAGGGCCCCTTCCATGCGGCCGATCTTTTCCAACACCGCGTTGTTCAGGGTAAGCAACCGGCGAAAAAGCCGGAAGGAGGCGGCGAACGAGGAATGATCTGCCTTTGCCGCGCTGGAGAAAGGATTAGAGGGAAAAGCCATCTCAGAGGTCCTTGGACAGGCGGGGAAAGATGAGCGTGAAGGTCGTGCCCCTGCCCGGCTCGCTTTTCACCTCGATGTCGCCGCCATGGTCCTTGACGATGGCGTAGCTCAAGGAGAGGCCTAGCCCGGTCCCCTCGTTCTTGGTGGTAAAAAACGGGTCGAAGATACGGGTCAAGGCCTCGGGGGCGATGCCCGCCCCGGTGTCGCTGACCACGACGCGCGCCTCTTGCCCCTGGGCGCTCACGGCAAGATCAAGACGGCCGTCGGGCTGCATGGCCTGGACCGCGTTGAGCATCAGGTTGACCAGTACCTGCTGCAAATGATTGGGGGTGCCGCTGATCAGCACCGGCTCATCGGGATGGTGGAAATTGTGGACGATTCCACCCAGGCGGAATTGATTCTTCACCAGGGCAATGGAGCTTTCCATCAGCGCCACGAGATCAACCGGCACCATGATATTGGACTTGCGGGTCCGGGAAAACTCAAGCAGATGATGCACCACCTCCCGGGCCCGGTCGGACTGGACCAGAATGTCGCGCACCATGTCCATCCGTTCGCTGCAGGCCAGGTTGGGAAGATCCTCCAGCAGCACCTCGGCGGTGAGGGAGATATTGTTCAACGGATTGTTGATCTCATGGGCGATGCCGGCGGTGACCTTGCCGATGGCCGCCAATTTTTCCGACTGCACCAACTGATTTTGCTTGGCATTCAGGGCCTGGAGCATGAGATTCAGGGAATTGACCAGCTCGATCCCTTCCACCGAACACTGGATGTCACTGTTCATCGGAATGGAGCTCATCTCCCCCTGCTTGATCCTGGACGAGGCCTCGCGGATGGCGGTAAGAGGCCGCATGATCCAGCGCATCATATAGAGAATCAGCACGGAGCCAAGCCCCACGGCCAGGGCGAGAATGAGCACCGCGGTTTTCTGATAGCCCGCGACCTCGCGCTCCACCCGGATCCGCGCCTTGGTATCCATCTCGAAGATACTCTTGGTGATGTTCTGGCCGTGTTTGCGCAGGGCATTCTCCAGGGATTGTTTGTTCCGGGGAGACAATTCGTCCCGCAGGAGTTGCCGGGAAATGGTTTCGTACCGGCCAAGCTCCTCGTCGTAGAGCAATTCCAGCTCGCTTTTGTTTTCAAGAAGAACCGCCTTCACCGCGACGATGGACGCCCTGACCTGATCCACATAATCCAGGGCGTTCAGCAAATCCTTCCGGTCATTGAACAGGAAATAATTTTTTTCATGCCGCCGGATCTCGAGCACTTTCTGGTTCAGCTCATAAAACGACTCGATGATCCGGATCTTATCCTCCATGCGCCACAGGGCAAAGCTGGCGGTGGCCGTGGCGATGATGCCAAGGCCCGCGACAATGGAGATCATGACCAGGAGTTTCCCCCGGATGGAACGGATTCCGGGGAAGAGGAACCGGCAAGGGGACGGGGCCGGAGCACCTTCCGCCTGATCGGTTGGGTCTTGGGAGGCAGGGAGAGTGGGACTCATGCTTTCAGTCCGTCGGTTTCCATGGCGCGGTAAATAACCTGCTTCAGCTCATCCAGCCGGAAAGGCTTGGCCAGGAAGGCAAATACCCCTTCCCGGTCCGCCAGTTCCGCCGTATCCGGCGAGGCATAGCCGGTGATGATGATCACCCGGGTTTCAGGATTCATGGCCCGGACCCTTTTGAGCACCTCGATGCCGTCAATCCCTTCCATCTTCAGATCGGTCACCACGATGTCAAATGGTTTTTCCGCCATGGCCGCGAGGGCCGCCACCGAATCGGTATAGGTCTCAATGGCGAAACCTATCTTGCCGAACACCTGCTTGAGCCGCTTGCCGACAATGGGTTCGTCGTCCACCACCAGCAGCCGCATGTTCGTCTCACTCATTGCTTCTCCCTCCCTGCTATTATTTACCGGCGACAATACCGTAATCACCCATGAGAAACGCCTCGGCATACCTGGCAACGGCCTGGTCGTCGGTCATCTGCACGTCCAACTGCCTGGTGAAACCGATCAACCGGCCAAGAATATCGAGGGTGCGCTCCATTTCCGGTTGCGCCAGATTGCCGGTGCGGGCAATCACCAGGTCCCCCTTGGTTTTCACGCTGAAATCAAAGGCCTCAAGGATGGTGGCGATGAGGGTCGCCCGCCGCGAACGCTTGGCAATGTCCGTGGCCCCGCCAAGAAACCGGAAATAGATATGATTGTCGCGCTCCACATCGTGGCAAAAGGCGTCGATGATATTGAAATGATACCCAAAACGGAAGCAGAGGTTCACATAGGTTTCGCTGATGATGGCGATGTTGTGCCCGGTGTACTGCCCGGAAAGAGTGTCCTGCGGAGTGGTCATCATGCTGTGCATCATGTCCTGAAAGCTCACCTGCATGGCCTCTTGGTGCCAGGCCCCCGGGAAAAGCATGCCCTGGAGAATGGCCCGGAAGGGAATCGAGCGGACGGCGGAAAAGGGAATCTGATCCCGCGGGGCGTCCGGGGCAATGCCGCCGCCGATGTCGATGGCAAGAATCCCGGCCTGAATGGGCAGATCCAACCGCCTTGCCAAGCCGCCGGGCAGGCAGCGGTCATCCCGCCCCAGCTCCACCAGATGCAGTACCGCGGTTTCATGGATGAAACGCAGCACATCGTGGAAGGTTTTGCAGCCTTCGGGACTGAATTCCTGCATCAGCGGGTCAACCAGATTCAGCCGGGAAACCTCCCGGAGAATCCGGCGCAACATGCGAAACTCAGGGGCCATGTGCAGGTCCATGGTGGTGGTCGCCTGGTAGGTAAGCAGTTCCACCGCCCTGCCCCGGTAGATCCGGCGATCCTCGGCGTCCACGGTGATTTCCTCGCCATTCGCCACCTTGTCCATGATATCGGAAACCCCGACCAGGCAGGGAACCCGCAACTCCCGGCAGAGGGTGGCCATGTG
The DNA here is from genome assembly GCF_046883345.1 of Hydrosulfovibrio ferrireducens. Lineage (NCBI taxonomy): Bacteria > Pseudomonadati > Thermodesulfobacteriota > Desulfobulbia > Desulfobulbales > Desulfobulbaceae > Hydrosulfovibrio > Hydrosulfovibrio ferrireducens. The sequence continues at coordinate 97,712 of NZ_JALKCW010000013.1, forward strand.
GCTTGTCGGGCTGCCCACCTGGGTGACAATGGCCGAGGCCCGGTGCATGACCTGGACGAATTGGGAGGAATCGCGGTGGCTGATGAGCACCGCGCCCTCGGGGAACTCCTTGAGATCGGCCAGGGTCTCCACCCAAAAGGCCGGACCGGCGCCGATGCCCTGCTGGGCCACCCGTCCGGAATCCGCCGCGATAAGCTCATAGCCTTCGAGTTTTTCGGAAAGCAGATGCTTCTCCCTTGCGCTCTCCGTGATCAACAGAGGCCTGGATTGCAAAATGTAGAGAACGCCATCCTGCCCCAAGGTCCATTCGATGTCCTGGGGCCTTTTGAAAAAGGTTTCCAGATGGATGGCAGCGGCGGCAAGCTCCAGAAGAATCGGCTCGTCAAGACAAGGGGCCTCGACTTGCCCCTCCGGCACCTCTTGCATGGCAAGCCCGCCGTCCATGCCCCCCGTCGCCAGCAAGGCCTCGTGTTTTGCGGCGATTATCTGTTCAACAATCCGCGGCGCCTCCTCCTTGCTGAGTCTGAAAAAATCCGTGGGCACCTGCCCTTCGACCACCGCCTGCCCCTGTCCCAGAGCGCCCACCACCACCATTTTCTGCGAGCCGGGTTCCATGGGATCAACGGAATAGATGATGCCGCTGGCGCGGGCAGGAATCATGCGCTGGCAGCAGGCGGCAATGGACATGGGTCCGCCTTCGGGGAAGACCTGCCGCCGGTAACGGATGGCCTTGGCGCCAAAAAGACTGGCCGCGACCTGGAGATAGGCGCGATACACCGGCTCTGCTTGGGGTGGGACCTGTAACTCGGAATGAAACTGCCCGGCAAAGGAAAAATCCATATCCTCTTCCTGGGCGCTGCTGCGAACCGCGAGAAAAAGCGGGGGACCGCCCAGATCCGCGAGACGCTTCAGAAACCCGGCCAAGGCATCAAGAAATCCTGAAGGCGGCTCGGCGCTAAGCACCTTTTTTTGCAAAGCCTGACGCAGCAGGTCAAGTTGGTCTTCATTGATGTCGGACTCTGCCAACGCCTGTTCAAAAAGATCAAATTCGGGGCGGATTCCGTTCAGATCAAGCAAATCGTGGAACAGGCGGCTGGTAATAACAAACCCTTCCGGGACGCGAACCTTGGGGTTGTTGAGCAACTCGGAAAGATGCGCGGCCTTGCCGCCCACCAGGGGCCAATGCCTGGTCTCGACCTCCGCAAGCCAAAGCAGGGGCGGGCCTTCCCTATCGTCGCGCTTGGTGAGAATGGCCCGGACCCTTGCCTCCATGGAGGCAAAAACCTCGTGGAGCGTTGCGCACTGGTCTTGGGTCAGGATGTTGATCGCGCCAATGGCTCGACGCATGGCCGCGATCATCTCCTCGACCGTGGCTTCCACATAGCGGAGATCGAAGAGATACTCGCCGCTCAGTTTCTCCCCCATGTCGGCGATGATCTCAAGGGCCTGGTTGTTCGCCTTGAGCACCTCGCGAAACTGGGAAAAGACCAGGGGCAGAGGCCGGCAGGCCTTTGGCGTGAGCCAGCGTTGGAAGGGAAATCCTTTCAGGAGATCACGGAGGGCCATGCGTTGCGCTCCTGAAAAAATCGGCGTGGAGAGTAGATAAGGTTCTCTTTTTCTACCCCACGCCGACTAAAAAAAAAACTAAAAAATAAAATCAGTGGCTACCGCCACCCTTCTTGAAGATCGCGCCCACACCCAAGCCGGCGAGCAGAGCGACAATAACAGCCATGATGCCATACAATCCAGCCTGATCAACGGCCATTTTTGACAGGGCCGCAACCATCCCTGTGCTCTTGACTTCAATATTGGCCGAAGCCCGCTCCACTACCTTGCCGTTCCTGACGGCAACCACATTCACCGTATATATTCCCGGAGGCGCCTGATACGGCCAGGCAACGTCCACCGTATAGGTGTTGCCATTTTCCCCATGCTGGCGGACAATGGCCCCCTCCCGCATGTCGTAGACATTCTCCTCCTTCTTGAATTTGAGGTACTCGTCGAACCATTTTCCGTCCGCGGGATTCCCCTTGCTGTCTTCAATCCGGATATGTCCGCGCAGGGCTTCAAAACCGAGCAGATTCTGGTTGAGTTCCGCTGCGTCCAGAATACGGCTGAGATCGGCGGTGCTGCTTAACAGATACACGCGCGGTGCATCCTTGAATTCAAGGGACCCCTTTTTCATCCAGACCAGCCCGCCTACCTTTTCATAGTTTCTCAAGGCAGTATCAACAGGTTCGCTGGTGATGGTGACGATCAGGTCGTCGGTGCTCGCGCTCTGGCCGGTGATTGCCAATTGCGCTCCATGATAGGTGAAGGTTATGGGAATATTGTCCGGAGTGACCGAGCAGGTAAGCGCTTGGGCCGCGGGAACAGACACGGTGGCAAGGCCGAACAGCACCAGAGCCATGGCCATGAAAAATCGAGTGGAATTCATGATGGCACGTTTCATTTTAGTGGCCTCCCGCATAGGAAAGAAGAATGGAAGGCTCCATCACCAGCTCGAGAACAATCTTAACGGTGACGGCAAGTACGATGATGGAAAGGAGAATTTTCAACTGATCGCCATGGAGCTTACGACCCAGAACGGTGCCGATCTGAGCGCCGAACACGGAACCCACCAGAAGAATAATGGCCAGGATGAAATCAACCGTGTGATTGGAGTAGGCCTGGAGATAGGTAACCTCAATGCAGGTAAAAAGAATCTGGAACAAGCTGGTTCCAACCACTACATGCATGGGCATCCGCAGCATGTAGATCATTACCGGCACCATGAGAAAGCCGCCGCCGACTCCCATGATTGCGGCAAGCACGCCGACAAAGGTGCCAAGAAAAAGCGGGACCAGGGCCGAATGGGTGACCCCTGATTTTTCAAAATAGGTCTGCATGGGCAGGGCCGCGAAGAAGCCGCCCTTCTTTTCCTTCGGGGCAGCCGCCGGAGCAGATGTGGCTGAAGCCTTCTTGGTTTTCCGCATGGCATTGAGGCTTTCAACGAACATAAAACTGCCGACTCCACCCAACATAACCACATAGGTCATCTTGATGAGAAAATCCGCGCCGCCAGTGGCGCGCAGTAATTTGATAACCTGTACCCCGCCCGCTCCGCCGGCAAACCCGCCGATCAAAAGATAGAGGCCCATCTTGAAATCGACGTTGCCGAGGCGCCAGTGGGAAATGGTTCCGGAAGCGGAAGCCGCCACGATCTGGTTGGCGTCCGTTGCCGCCGCAATTGTCGGCGGGATGCCGACCATCATCAGGAGCGGGGTCATGAGAAACCCTCCGCCCACACCAAAGAGGCCGGATAACAACCCGACCGCCAGTCCCAGGCCCATTACCACCAGATAATTTACGCTGGTGAGGGCTATTGGCAAATACATGTACATCTTCTTCCTCCCTTACTCATTCTTGTTGTGTTGCAATACTGTTGAAAAAATGTCGGCCCTTTCACCATCCGCCAGGGAAGATCCCCCCGGCATCACAGCCCGGGACCGGCCGTTGATTTCGAAAATAACGCACTCAAGGGTAGATGCGTCCCATGGAGTCATGATAACAGACCACAGGACCGGCAGATACCAGTTTTTCTCTGTCTGAAGCTGCTTGCGAAGCAGGTTGACCCAAGCGCTCTTACGCTTCAAGCCTTTCCGGTCAGTAACCCCGAGAACAAGGCAGAATATCCGGTGCGCGCAGAGAAAGCGGATCAGGGGCTCCCCTGTCAACCTTTCCAGGATGTGCGTATGAATCCTTACCCCTGCCTGGTCGCCAAGCGTTGAGAGCAAAGAAACAGCTTGTTTCTGAGTCTCGCTGGCCTCTTCACCCTTTCGCTCCGCCTTGTACGCGGTGTGCAGAATTCCCGTGGTCCGCCGGGCAAGCTCAACGGCATGGACAACGGCGGATGGATCGGCGACGGCGCCAGTCAGGAGGAGTGCGATACCAGCTTCCATGGATGCTCCTCGGATGCCTGTGCAGGCAATCGTTACGGCACCGCAAGCTAGCATGAATCATGCCACAGTAGTCATCATCTTGTTTCTGTGTGTTTTTTCAAGAAATTGGGGGGGAAAGAGCAAAGAAAACTGTTCACATCTGAAACGGCAAACAAGTAACTCCTTGTTTTGAAATGATTTTTAATAGGTGCAACAGATGTTTCAAAGGGAAACAGTACTGCGGAAAGGAAACGCAAAAACCGGCTATTTCCCGGAAAACAGATTGAGCGCCTTGAGACGTCGCCATAAGGTGGTGCGAGAGATGCCGAGCAGGCGGGCGGTTTCGGTCTGGTTGAAGCCGGTGCGGCGGTAGACCTCGGTGATGTGTTCCTGCTCCAAAACCTTCAGGTGGTGAGTGTTTTTTTCCGGAACCGAGGGTTTGGTTTCGGCGAAAAAGATATCCGGCGGGAGATCCCTGGCCGTGAGCACCGATTCCCGGGAAAGAGCCACCGCCCGCTCCACGATATTCTGCAGCTCCCTGACGTTGCCGGGGAAGGTATACGACGAGAGCGCCCCCAAAAAATCGGCGCCGATTTCCGGCACGGGCTTGCCGAACTGCTCGGCGATAAAAGAGACGAAATGCTCCACAAGCAACGGGATATCCTCCTGGCGCTTGCGCAGGGGGGGGATATTGATCATCACCACCTTGAGACGGTAAAACAGATCCTGGCGGAACTCTCCGGCGGCGATCATCTTCTCAATATCCCGGTTGGTTGCGGCAATGAGCCGCACATTGATGCTGACCGGGGCGATGCCCCCCACCCGCAACAGCGTTCGTTCCTGGATAACCCGCAGCAGCTTGATCTGCATGGGGATTGGCATCTCGCCAACCTCATCGAGAAAAACCGTTCCGCCGTTGGCCGCCTCCAGCAATCCTAGCTTGGTGCTCACCGCGCCGGTAAAAGCCCCTTTTTCATGACCAAAGAGCTCGTTGGCCACCAGCTCTTCGCTGAAGGCCCCGCAGTTGAAGGGGATAAAGGGCTGCCGGCCTCGTCCGCTGGCGCTGTGGAGCGCCCTGGCCACCAGCTCCTTGCCGGTGCCCGACTCCCCCTGAATGAGCACGTTACAGTTAAGCGGCGCGATCTGACGGATGGTCTTGAATATCTCCTGCATGGCCGGGGAACAGCCGATGATCCCGGCAAAGCGGTCGCCACTTCCCGGCTCAGGCTCGAGACCTCCGCCCGCGCCGGCATCCTGCAGGGCGTCACGCACGGCATTGCGCAGCTCCTCAAGCCGGAAAGGCTTGGCGAGATAGTGATAGGCTCCGGCCTTCATGGCCCGGACCGCGTGGTCGACCGAGGCATAGCCGGTCATCAGGATAACCTTGGTCGCCGGGGCCAAAGCTATGACCCGCTGGAGAATGTCAAGGCCGTCGGCATCGTTGAGGCGAACGTCCGTGACCAAAACCTCCGCGGGTATTTCCGAAAACCGCTCCATGGCCTCGGAAGCGGAGACAAAGCCTTCGACCTCATAGCCATCCTTGCCCAAGGCCTGCACCAGCCGGCGGACCGTGACTATTTCATCGTCAAGGATATAGATGCGGATTTTTTGCGGAACGTTTTCTGTCATGAGCCAGGTTTTTCCAAGAAAGTAGCGGAGGCGGACTTACGCATCTCAAACAACAGAGGCTTGGCCAGACTAGCACGCTCTCCGTCACCTTGCAAAGCGAATTTTACGGAAAGAGAATGGCGCACTGCTTTCACTGAGACAGAAAAAAACACCTTGGTTTTCTTGAAGACCTGGCGTATTTTTATGGCTTCCTCTCCCTGCCAACACCCCTGAAACATATGCGCCGAGCATGCCCATGCCCCCAAACAACCAAGCAGACACCACCGCCCCCGCAACAGAATGTCCACAGCTTCGCCTTGCCTGCCTCTTCTGCGGGGGCGAGTCGATTCTTACCGGACGCTGACACAACGCCACAGTGCTCTGCACGGTGTGCGGAATGGAATCTTCGGCGGCACTCCACCGGGAACAGATCGAACAGTGGCAGGAGAACGTCTGCCGCTGCCTGACGCAGGGAGGAACCCTCTAGATTTGGGCAAACAGGAGGCTGGGCTTACAGAATTTTTTTGAGACTCAACCGAAAACGGGGAGGGAAGGCAACGACGGGGGCGGTCAGATTTTGTAGCGCTGATAGATTTCTATGCGTACCGGACAGTCACAGGTGTACAGGCTGCCATATTTCCGCTGGTAGGGGCAATCCTTCTCCCCCTGGCCAACAAAATAAAAACTATCGCCGTCAATGGGAAAAGCCGGCCGGCAATAGTTATGCGCATCCCGGCAGGCATGCGCTTTTTTGCACAGAGAGGCGAGGGGCTTCTTCTTTTCGTCCATTCAACTTTTCCTACCGCTTGGGTTACCGCTTGGGTTGCAGAATTGCAGAACCCTATCACATGGCATCCCTCAAGCACAATACGGAAAAAATACGGGGCATTCCCCTGCTTTCCGCACAGGAAAAAAATTCACGAACAGACAAAAGATAGTACGCTCTTGCCGGATACACCTCCCTATTTTTTGTGGGCAGACTGGTAGGATTCCAGCTCCTGCATGGCCTTCTCGTAACAATCCGGACAATAGGAATGCGAAGCCAGAACCCCGGCTTCCCGTTGCATATACTCCTCGACGCTCAGCCAGTCACCGCTGCCAGGCTCTTTCCCCTTGTCGTTTCTGATTTTCTTGCATACCGAGCAGATGGGCAAAAAACCTTCATAGACCTTCAGGCGTTTTTTCATCTCCTGTTTTTCAAAACAATTCCGCAGGCGCAGAGCCAGATCCGTAAAGGCATAGGGCTTGAGCAGATAATCATCAGCCCCGTTTCGCAGGGCTTCAATGGCAGAAGAGATATCCCCAAAGCCCGTGAGGATGATCACCCCGATCTCCGGGCTCCTGGCCTTTGCCCCTTTGAGAACTTCTATTCCCGATATTCCTTCCATGCACAGGTCGGTCAGCACCAGATCGTAGTAATTTTCCTGCAAGGCGGCAAGCGCGGTTTTCCCATCGGCAACCGCCGTGGCGCCATATCCCATTTCCTCGATATCCCGGCGCAGGGTGCAACGGATGATCTCTTCATCATCGACCAGGAGGATGTTTTTCCGCCATTGGCCAGTTTTTTCTTTCATGTCCGCCCCTCCACCGGCAAAAGAACGGTAAAGATGGAGCCGATGCCAATGGCACTCTCAACCTCGATTGTTCCGCCATGCCTGGTCACGATACCGTAACTTACCGCCAGGCCAAGCCCGGTGCCCTTGGCCGCTGACTTTGTGGAAAAAAACGGTTCAAAAATCCTGGGTTGATCTTCTTGGGCAATACCGTGGCCGGTGTCTTGGAACTGCACCGCGACAAATCCTCCCCTGCCCTCGGTTCGCACCGTTATTGTGCCGGTTTTACCGGTTATAGACTCCTCGGCGTTGGTGAGAAGATTCAGGAAAACCTGCTTGAGCTGATCCTCCACCGCCTGGACCCTCGGCAATGACGAAGCGAATTCCTTAAGCAGCGAAATCCCCTTGTTCTTGAGGTTCTTCCGGCAGAGCAAGAGAATATCCTCCAGGGCGGCATGCACATCCACCCGGGTTTCTATGCCGCTGGTCGGCCGGTTGAAACTTTGCAAATCCTTGGTGAGCTTGGCAATGCGCTCGCATTCACGGATGGCAAGTTCCACCATCTGAAGATTTTCCCCTTCCAGGCAGCTTTGCCGCTTCAAACCGTCCAGCACATTGCGAATCCCGCAGATGGGATTATTGAATTCGTGGGCGATGGAAGCGGCCAGCTTGCCCACCGCGCTCAACTTCTCCGCATGGAGCAACTGCCGGTGAATTTTTTCTATCTCCGCCGTGCGTTGACTGACCCGCTCCTCCAGCAATTCCCGCAATTCCCGTTCCTGGTTCTCCTCGCTCTTCCTCTCCGAAATATCCGTGCCGATACTGAGTTTTACCCGAAGATCGCCAACCCACTTGATAACCCGGTCATGGTGCTCATACCAGCGTCCGGTTATGCTGTTGCAATTTTCCCAGACGTAAACGCCGCCGCCCCTGTCCCGCGTGACGCCGTTGATGGCCATTACCTTTTCGTTGCTGCAAAAATCGCAAGGCCCGTCCTTACCGCACTGCATGACTGTCCAGCATATCCGCCCTGCCCCTTCCCCGAAGGTCTCCCGGGCATGACGATTCATAAAAAGTATTTCATAGCTGGTCATGTTGACCACATAAATAATGGCGTCAAGGCTGTCGAGCACGGTAAGCAGCCTACTATGCGCTCTGGCCAGGCTCTTTTCAACCTTGGTCCGCTCGACAATCTCCTTCTGCAACCGTTTGTTTGTCTCGGTCAGGCTGAGGGTCCGCTCCTCAACCAGCCCGGAAAGATGCTCGCCATACTCCCGCATCCGCGCTTCATCCTCCTTGCTCTTGGTAATATCACGAACAAGGGCGAGGATCGCCCCGTTTTCGTCTTCCGGAATGGAAAGAAAATGGAGCAGGAGTCGCTTGTGCCCGAGAAGAATTTCCTCATCCTCCCCGACATGAACAGAATGATGATTAACATTCTCAACCAGATGACGCACCGAGGAGGCATACGGCTCTTGAAAAAGGCCGGGGAAATTCACGCCCAAGATCTTTTCTTCCGGTTGCTCAAACAAATCCACGGCGCTGGCGTTTACATAGATGATCTTCTGCTCTCGGGTAATCCGGACCACGCCTTCGGACATGTGATCAAGAACCAGCTCCAGATGCCGTTGCGAATGCAAGAGTTCCTTGGTGATTTCCCGCTGACAGATCCCCTCAAGCCCGAAAATCCGCGGCTCCCACTCCCGCGTTGCCCGTTTCCCGGAGTCGGCGATGAGTTCCTGCACATGGAGGAAGATATTCTTGACCGACCCTTTGGCAATGCAGGCATCGGCGCCGTAGGAAAGAAAATCCGTTTCCCCTTCGCTGACAATGGCGGAAAGGATTACCACGAAAACATCCTGAAGATGGGGCATGGCGCGAACAATGCGGCACAGCTTGTCCCCGCTGATGTTGGGCATGACCAGGTCGATAAACATGATGTCCGGGGTAAAATCGTCTAGGACATCAAGAGCGGAAAGGCCATCCTGGGCAACGCGCACCGCATGCCCCTCCTTTTCTAGAAAACTGGAAAGGAGTTCAAGGATGAGCGGGTGGTTGTCCACCACCAGAATCTTTTTGGGCATGGGGCGCTTCTCCCGTCTGACAAACGCCTGAGAACAGCCTTCCCTCTCAGAGAAACCAAAAAATAGAAAAACTGTATTTTGATTATAGGAGTCCTTGACCAGGAAAGTCAAAGAACAAAAAACGCCTAACCAACCCTCGCTATTCCGCGGAAACAGAGGAAACCGGGGCAACCCGTTCGCTGATTCCCCTCCGGAGGACCTCTTTGTTGTACGCGGCGATGACCTCGCGGCGCTTGAGCATCCCCACCACCCAGCGGTTATCCTCCGCTTCCACCACCGGAATCTCTTCCAGTCCCTTGGCATCAAAGAGGGCCATGGCGGTGTGGAGGTTGTCTTCCGGCGTGAGCACCACCACCTTGCGGGTGCAGATATTGCCCACCCGGGCGGAAAGCCGCAACTCCTCGTCGTGGAGAATGCTCTTCACATCCTGCAACGAGACAACCCCGGTCATCCTGCCGCTTTCATCCACCACCGGAAAATAGAAGCTGTCCCTGGCCATGCTGAAGATGGTCAGTAACTGGTCCACATTGGCCTGCTCGCTGATAAAATCCACATCCTCGCTGATAACCCTGCCGACCTTGATGGACTTCATCACCGAGATCTCCCTGCCTTCATGGAGATCGATGCCGTCGCGGCTGAAATCCACGGTGTCGATGGAATCGGGATTCAGGCGGGAGGCCACCACGGTGCCGATGATGCTGGAGAGCATGATGGGGATGATGATGAGGTAGTTGCCGGTCATCTCAAAGAGCAAAAAGATGGCGGTGAGCGGCGCATGGGTGGCGGCGGCAAGAAAGGCGCCGATGCCCACCGCGGCATAGGCGCCGGGATTGGCGGTATACTGGGGCAGCAGGGAATGGGCCGCGGAACCGAAAGCCCCGCCGGTAACGGCGCCGATAAAAAGCGCCGGAGCAAACACCCCGCCCGCGCCGCCGGAGCCCAAGGTTAGGGCGGTTGCCGCGATCTTTAAAAAAATCAGCGCGACCATCACCCAAAACACACCGTGCCCGGCAAGCACCTCTTCCAGATAATGGTACCCGTCGCCCATGATCTGGGGAAAGCCCATGGCCAGCACGCCGAGCCCCAGGGCGCCGACCAGGGGCTTGAGTTGCGGATGCAGGGAGAGCGCGGCAAAACGGTCGCGGATCGTATAAAATACATGGATGTGCAATACGGCCACCAAGCCCATGACCACGCCCATCAGCGAATAGAGCGGGATCTCGATCAGGGAATTGACTATTTCATAGGCGGGGATGGGAAAGGCGGGAGAGCCGCCATAGTACCCTCGGGAAACAACGGTGGCCATGGCCGAGGAGATCACCAGGGCGGCAAAGGAGCCGATTTCGTAGGTACCGAGCAGAACGATCTCGGCGGCGAAGAAGACCCCGGCAATGGGGGCGTTGAACATGGCCGCCACCCCGCCGGCGCAACCGGCGGCGATAAACACCTTCATCCGGCTGCCGGAAACCCGAAAAAACTGGCCCACCTGCGAGCCCACTGCTCCGCCCACCTGGGCAATGGGCCCCTCGACCCCGGCGGAACCGCCGGAGCCGATGGTGAGGGCGCAGGAAAGGATCTTGAGGGGAATGGTGCGAAAGCGGACAATGCCGCCCTCCAGATTGACCTGGCGCAAGAATTTCGGAAAGCCGTAGCCGTTTATCTCGCCGGGAAACAGCAGGGAAAGGGGAATGAGCAGCACCATGCCGCACAGGGGAATCAGCGGCAGGAGCAGGAGATACAACCCGCCTTGCGCCACACCGAGCAGTTCGGAGCCGCCGACAAAAATCGTCTCGTGGACCAGACCGACGGTGGTGCGAAAGAGGATATTCGCCGCCCCGGCCATCAGCCCGATACAGGCGGCAATGGCGAGAACCCGAAAACTCTCCCCCGGCAGGATTCTTCTGATTTTCGTTTTCATGTTTTTTCCGGGGTCTCGCAACCCAACCGCCTTGCCTGGCGGAGAAAATACTTGTCGGTCATTCCGGCGATGAAATCCCGCGCCAGGGCGGCAGGCTGCCTGCCCTCGACATACTCCCGCCCCTGTTCATGCAAAAAATTCGCAACCATTTCCCCATGATGCTCCGGCCTGGCAAATTGGTCAAGGCAGGACTCGAACAACACCTTATAACAGGTGGTAATCTTGGCCAGCCCCTTCTTGATGGCCGGGTTCAGGTAGATCCGTTCGTAGTTGAATCCCTTCATCGCCTTCAGCCCTTCGGAAACCTCCTCGCTGAAGGCGATGGCTCCATCCTCGATGCCGCCCGCAATCAGGTCGGTAACCAAACGATAAACAATGCTGCCGTTGGTCCGGCCGAAGAGCTTCTGGCAGCGCAGGGGAATATCCTCCCGGCTGATGAGCTTCAATTCGATGGCATCCTCGATATCCCGGCCGATATAGGCAATGGTGTCGGAAAACCGGACCACGCAGCCTTCCATGGTCATGGGAATCAGCTCATGGCGAGGATCTTGCCCCTTGGCCGCGCCATGCCGGTCAAGGTCGGCAAAGGTCTTGCCGCGCTGGGGCGCAAGTTGGCGATTGTGGATCTCCCCATCGTGGCACATGATGCCGTCCAGGGTTTGCAGAGTCAGGTTCCACCCCCTGCCCTGCCGTTCGATGCGCTCCAGAAACCGGACGCTTTGCAGATTATGCTGGAACGAAGGCAGCCCATGCCCGCGGCACAGGGCGTCCAGAACCTTTTCCCCGTCATGGCCAAAGGGCGGATGCCCGATATCATGGCCCAGGGCGATGGCCTCGATGAGATCCTCGTTCAGCCGCAGATAGCGGCCGATGGTCCGGGCGATTTTTGAGACCAACTGCACATGCAAGACCCGGTGGGTGATATGGTCGTTCCTGACCATGTAAAAGACCTGGGTTTTATCGATATACCGCGTATAGGCATGCGAATGCAGAATCCGGTCGCCATCCACGGCAAAGGCTTGGCGGTGGTCCTCGGCCTGCCCGTCCTCAAGGCGCCGCCGAAGGCCATCCTTGCTCAGGCTGGCAAACGGCGACAAACGCTCGGCCTCCAGGGCGTCCAACTGATTTTTCAAGGCAAGCAAATGCGGGGTGGCAACATGGCGCATGGCAGGATGATCCGATGGTGTCGTAAGTTAAAAGATAGTGAAGTATATCCCAGCAATCCCATCCACACAATGCCTTGTCGTGATTACGCTGCAATCAGCCTCCCAATCGCACACAAAAAAAAATCATCCGGCAGGCTGGATCGATTCCACAAAAGATATCAAGGCTGCATACCTTCGTCCCGTAATCCCGCTTTCCCTTGACAAGGCACGCTGAATTGCCGGAAAATACAAGACATTGAGACCCACTACACCATCAGACGGCACAACGCCATCGTCTTTGCTTCTCCCTAACAGGCAAGCAGAGAAGGCTTGGAGGAAAATCCATGACCAAGAAAATACCGGTCACCAAGTTGGGTTACAGTTTTTTACCCACGGACATCGCGGGATTTGATTCCTTGACCGAGCTTGCCTTGGATATGCGTTGGTCATGGGATCATGCCACCGACGAGGTGTGGCGGCAGCTTGATCCGGTGCTGTGGAAACTGACTCATCATCCTTGGGATATCCTGCAGACCGTCTCCAGGAAGAAGATCCAGGAAGTGCTGGCCGATCCGATCTTCCGCAACAAAATCGATGCCCTGGTGCAGGCCAAAAAACAGGCGGAGGAGGCGCCTGCGTGGTTTCAACACGGCCATCCCGAAACGCCCCTGACCTGTGTGGCGTATTTTTGCATGGAATTCATGTTGAGCGAAGCCCTGCCAATCTATTCTGGCGGCTTGGGCAATGTGGCCGGCGATCAGCTCAAAACCGCCAGCGATCTGGGCGTTCCGGTGGTCGGCGTGGGGCTGCTCTACCAACAAGGCTATTTTCGCCAGGTGCTCGACAAGGACGGCGCGCAACAAGCCATTTTTCCGTACAACGATCCCGGGCAATTGCCGATCATCCCCTTGCGGAAACCGAATGGGGAGTGGTTGCGATTAGAGATCGCCTTACCCGGGTACTCGGTCTGGCTGCGTGCCTGGCAGGTTCAGGTCGGTCGCGTGAAGCTGTATCTGCTGGACAGCAATGACGCCGCGAATTGCCCCACGCATCGGGGCATTACCAGCGAATTGTACGGAGGCGGACCGGAGTTGCGGCTGCAACAAGAGCTGGTGCTCGGGCTCGGCGGGTGGCGGTTGCTCCGCGCGCTCGGCCTCCAGCCGGAAGTCTGTCACCTCAACGAAGGCCATGCGGCCTTCGCCGTGTTGGAACGCGCCCGGGATTTCATGGCGGAAACAGATCAGCCTTTTGACGTGGCTCTGGCCGTTACGCGAGCGGGCAATCTGTTCACCACGCACACTGCGGTGGCGGTCGGCTTTGATCGCTTTGCTCCGGCCCTTATAGAGCAGTACCTTGAAGGATACGGGGCAAAGCTCGGCCTTACCCTGGACAACCTGCTGGCGCTCGGTCGCCGGAATCCGGATGATCCGTCTGAGAGTTTCAACATGGCCTATCTGGCGATCCACGGGAGCGGGGCGGTCAATGGCGTAAGTCGTTTGCATGGGCAGGTGAGCCGACATCTCTTTGAGCCGCTCTTCCCGCGCTGGCCCGAGGAGGAAGTGCCCATCGGCCACGTCACCAACGGAGTTCACATGCCGACCTGGGACTCCCCAGAGGCGGATGACCTGTGGACGGAAACCTGCGGCAAGTGCCGCTGGCTGGGGACAACGGAAACCCTGGGGCACGAAATACGCCGCGTCTCCGACGCCAGACTCTGGCAATTTCGCTTCGACGCCAGCCAATCTTTTGTGGCCTATGTGCGCGACCGCTTGTCGAGACAGTTGACTGCCTCCGGCGCCTCGCCCGAAGAGGTGGCGGAGGCGGGACATTTTTTTGATCCCAACGTGTTGACCTTGGGTTTTGCCCGTCGCTTCGCCGCCTACAAACGACCCAATATGCTGCTGCACGATCCGGAGCGGCTGCTGCGCCTGTTGACTCATCCGCAACGTCCGGTACAGCTCATTATAGCTGGCAAGGCCCACCCTTCCGACTTGGAAGGCCAAGCCCTCATTCGACAGTGGACGCAGTTTATCCGGCATTCCGAAGCCCGCCGGCATGTGGCCTTCCTCAGTGACTACAACATGCTCTTGAGCGAGCACCTTGTCCAGGGGGTCGATGTCTGGATCAACACACCCCGGCGGCCATGGGAGGCGTGTGGAACCAGCGGCATGAAGGTGCTCGTCAATGGCGGCCTCAATCTCTCGGAATTGGACGGCTGGTGGGCGGAGGCCTACACCCCGGAAGTGGGATGGGCGCTGGGTGACGGCAAGGAGCACGACAGCGACCCAGACTGGGATGCAGTCGAAGCCGAAGCGCTCTACTCCCTCCTTGAGCAAGAGGTGATCCCCGAGTTTTACAACCGTGACCGGAACGGTATTCCTGTTGCCTGGGTCGCACGCATACGCGAGAGCATGGCACACCTGACAACTCATTTTTCCAGTAATCGCACGGTACGCCAGTATACCGAGGATTACTATCTCCCTGCCGCCGCGGCCTACCGTGAGCGCGCCACGGATCAGGGGAAAATGGGGGCACAGATAGTGAACTGGCGGGACGGCCTGGATCGAGGGTGGAGCAACCTGCGCTTCGGCGAGACAAAGATTACGCAGAAAGGGAATCGGCATGTCTTCGAGGTTCAAGTCTATCTGAACGGCCTCGACCCGAATGCGGTACGGGTCGAGTTATATGCGGAAGGAGGCAACGGCTTTGCGCATGTGCGCAAGGAGATGACCCGCGGGCCACAATTGGTTGGCGCGGAAAACGGCTACGTCTATGGCGCCCAGGTTCAGGCAAAACGACCGGCCCAGGACTATACAACGCGCGTGGTGCCGCACCGCGCAGGCATTGCGGTTCCTTTGGAAGCCGCCCATATCCTGTGGCAACGATGAACGGGGAGGAATTGGCAGCCATCCTTTCTGAGGTCCTCGCGGTCGTCGCCATCGTGGCAGTGGGTGACGAAAGATTACACTCTCCCGGCATTCCCTCCGTTCAATGCCATGTACAATGCTGTATCGCCTTTGCGCAAGAATAGGCCTGCAAATTTCCACCTGAGCATTTTCCCCGTGCGATTTTCACATAATTAGGTAACAATACCTAGAGGGCCTATACTCGTAACTTTGTGCCCAAGGCTCCCTTCACCCTAACCCTCCCCCGCCAGGGGGGGAATTTTTCGGAAGGATACCCTGTGCCTGTCTCCCGCCCGATAACCATTGTCACCCATCCCCTGTATCTTGCCCACGACACCGGCGGCGGTGAGCATCCGGAAGCGCCGAACCGCCTCACTGCGTTGCTGGCCAAGCTGCAGGCCTCGCCGCTCAAGGACCGGCTCACCATTATCGAACCCCGCAAGGCGGAACGGTGCTGGCTGACAACCTTTCATGCCGAACATTACCTCTTTCGCCTGGAAGAGTGCGCCCTTTCCGGCAAGACCCATATAGACCATCCGGACAACCAGCTTTGCTTTGAATCCTACGAGGCTGCTCTGCTCTCGGCGGGAGCAGGTCTCACCGGCATCGACCTGCTCGAAGGCGAGGAAAATCTGGTGTTCTGCGCGGTGCGCCCCCCTGGGCACCACGCGGAAAGCAACCTGGCCCTGGGTTTCTGTTTTTTGAACAACTGCGTGGTGGCCGCCCGTTACTGGCAGCAGCAGTATGGCCGCAAGCGCATTCTGATCCTCGATTTTGACGCCCATCACGGCAACGGCATCCAAAGCGCCTTTGAGGAAGACCCTGACGTTTTTTACCTCAGCCTGCACGAGCATCCCACCTTCAGCTTTCCCGGTAGCGGCTATGCGGAAGAAGCCGGCACCGGACCGGGGCGCGGCGCCACCCTGAATATCCCCCTGCCTCCCGGGGCGGACGACCAACTGGTGCTCAACGCTTTTGCCCGAAGGGTTGAACCGGCCCTCGCCGCCTTCGCACCGGAACGGATCATCGTGGCCGCGGGTTTTGACGGACACCGCGACGATGACATGTCCGGCCTTGCCTACTCCACGGAACTCTACGGCAGGCTCGGGGAACACCTGGCTGGTTGGGCGAAAAAATTCTGCCAGGGCAAGCTGTTGTCCATTCTCGAAGGCGGCTATCACCTGGAAAGCCTGGCCGACAGCACGGCCACCTATCTCACCGCTTTAAGCAACCACAGTATTGAGGAAGAACCATGTTCATCACCCAGCACATGACCAGAAACCCGGTGACTATTTCCCCGGAAACCACTCTCCCCGCGGTGCGGGAAATTCTCGGAAAGGGCAAATTCCGCCATCTGCCGGTGGTGGATGGCGAAAACCGGTTGATCGGCATTGTCACCGACCGGGATCTGCGCTCCGCCGCCCCCTCCTCGGTGCTTCCCAAGGAACGGCTCAAAGCCTGCCATTCGGAATTCGATCAGACCCCGGTGAGCGCCATCATGAGCCGCGCCTTTTTCACCCTGACCCCCATGTCCACCCTGGACGACGCCCTGATCCTCCTCGACCGGGAGAAGATCGGAGCCCTGCCCGTGGTGGATCAGGAGCAGCGGGTCATCGGCATGTTTTCCACGCGCGACCTCATGGCTGCCTATCGCCGCCTTTTCGGCCTGGGCGAACGGGGCAGCGCCATGATCGTGGTGGAACACGACGGCAAGCGCAAACCGCTTTCCCGCATCGCCAAGGTGCTTGAGGAACACAGCATCCGCTTCACCCGCCTGATCCGCACCGAACCGGAGGAGGCCGCGCCGGAACGCATCTATCTGCGGGTCAACACCTACAATATCAGCGCCGTGCACCAAGCCCTGGGCGAGGCGGGCTTTTCCGTGGTCCTGCCGAAAATCCCCGAATTTATCGGGTAGTAATCCTTTACAGGAAAACATTATGCTCACCCCGCTTTTCTATCCCGAATCCATCGCCGTGCTCGGCGCCTCCCGCACCCCGGGCAAGGTCGGCCACGATATTGTCGCCAACCTGCTGGCCGGCAACTATGCCGGACGGATCATCCCGGTGAATCCGGCCGCCCCGGAAATCCTGGGCTTGCCCTGCCTGGCCGAGATCAAAAAGACACAAGAAAAAATCGATCTCTGCATCATCGCCCTGCCGAGCGGCATGGTTCTGGAGGCGGTGCGGGATTGCCTCGAGGCCCGGGCCGGGGCGATCGCCGTGATCAGTTCCGGCTTCAAGGAAACGGGCGCGGAAGGCGCGGAACTGCAACGCAGGATCGCCGAACTCTGCCAAAGCCACAAGGTGCCCCTGCTTGGTCCCAATTGCCTGGGACTGATCAACACCGAGCACCGGATGAATGCTTCCTTTGCCAGCCGCATGCCGCAACCTGGGTGCATCTCGGTTATCTCCCAGTCCGGCGCCATCTGCACCGCCCTGCTGGACCTGGCCGCCGCCCGCCATACCGGCATCGCCAAGATGGTGAGCATGGGCAACAAGGCGGACCTCAACGAAGGTGATCTGCTGATCGCCCTGGCCGCCGACCCGCAAACCAAGGTGATCATCGCCTATCTCGAAGACATTGCCTGCGGGGACGAGTTTGTCAAGGCGGCCACCGAGGCCTCAAGCAAAAAGCCGGTGATCATCTTGAAAGCCGGCACCACCGTGGCCGGGCAGAAGGCCGCCTCCTCCCACACCGGGGTGCTGGCCGGAGAGGAGATCGCCTATGGCGCAGCCTTCATGCGCTCCGGGGTCATCCGGGCCGACAACTTCGAGGCCCTGGCCGATTATGGCGCTCTTTTTGCCATGCAGCCACTGCCCAAGGGCAAGCGGGTGCTGATCATCACCAATGCCGGCGGCCCGGGCACCATGGCCGCCGATGCCGTGGAAAAAGCAGGGATGACCGTGGCCACCCTGGACCGCAACACCGCCAGCGCTCTGCGCCAAAAACTGCCCAGTGCGGCCAGCATCGGCAATCCCATCGATGTGCTGGGCGATGCGGAACCGGCCCGCTATGTGGCCGCCCTGGAGGCGGCCCAGGAAGACGAGGCCGTGGACGCAATAGTCATCATCCTCACCCCCCAGGCCATGACCAAACCGGCGGAAACCGCCCGGGCCATTGCCGGCTGCCACAAGGGAGACAAACCCGTGGTTGTCGCCTTCATGGGCGGGGCCGAGGTCATGCCGGGCCGCGATGAGCTGGTGGCCGCGGGGCTGCCCGATTATCCCTCCCCGGAACGGGCCGTGGCCGCGCTCAAGGCCATGGCGGAATACAGCGCCTGGCGCAAGCGCCCGCCCAGGATGGTGGCCCGCTTCCCGGTAAACCGGCGCCGGGTGGAGCGCATCATCACCCGCCGCTTGCGGACCAACCGACTGCAGATCGGCGAGGTCAAGGCAAAGAGCATCCTGGCGGCCTACGGCTTCCAGATTCCCCAGGGGTATCTGGCCACCAATGTGGACGAGGCCATGGAAATAGCCGAGCGCATCGGCTATCCGGTGGCCATGAAGATCGTTTCCCCGGACATCATCCACAAATCCGATCTCGGCGGGGTGAGGCTCAACGTGACCAGCGGTGATGCGGTGGCGGACGCCTACGACCTCATGATGCTCCGCATTGCCCAGCGGGCGCCGGAGGCCTGGATCGAAGGGATCTATGTGGAAAAGATGCTCTCCCGCGGCCTTGAGGTAATCATCGGCATGAACCGCGACCCCCAATTCGGCCCCATGCTCATGTTCGGCTTGGGCGGCATCTTTGTCGAGGTAATGAAGGACGTCACCTTTTATCTCGCGCCCATTACCAACGAAGAGGCCATCCAGATGCTGATGAGCACCCGCTCCTACGAAATCCTTAAGGGAAAACGCGGCCACAAGGGCGTGGACCTTGCCGGCATTGCCAACGGCTTGCAGCGGATCAGCCAGTTGACCACCGATTTCCCGCAGATTGCCGAACTGGACATCAACCCCTTCATCGTTGGGGAAACCGGCACCGAGCCGGTGGTGGCGGATGCGAGAATGACCTTGCAGAGCTTTGAGGTGGCGCGATGAGCAATGCAAAGAATTACGATCCCGACTGGCAGGAAAAATACAGCGACATGATCGCCACGCCTTACCAGGCGGCAGCCAAGATCAAGCCGGGCCAGCGGGTCTTCATCGGCACGGCCTGCGCCGAGCCGGTCTTGCTGGTCAAGGCTCTCACCGAACGGGCAAGCGAGCTGGCCGACGTGGAGATCATCCAGCTCCTGACCAAGGGCGATGCCCCATACGCCAGCCGCGGCCTGGCCGACTGCTTTTCGGTGAACAGCTTTTTCATCGGCGCCAACATCCGGGAGCACATCCAGCAGGGACTGGGCAACTATACCCCCACCCTGCTCTCCGACATTCCCCAGTTGTTCAACTCCGGCCAGCTCCCCATCGACGTGGCCCTCATCCAGGTAACCCCCCCGGACATGCGCGGCAAGGTGAGCCTGGGCGTCTCGGTGGACATCGTCAAAAGCGCGGCGGAAAACGCCTCCCTGGTGATCGCCCAGGTGAACCCCTTGATGCCGAAAACCCTGGGCGACAGCTTTCTCGACATCTACGACCTCGACATTCTGGTGCCTGCGGCAAGCCCCATCATCGAACGGGAATCCACGCAAGTGTCCGAGGACACCCGCCGCATCGGCGAGCATATCGCCGCCCTGATCGAAGACGAATCAACGATCGAATTCGGCATCGGCCGCATTCCCCACGCCCTGGTGGAATTTTTGCGCGACAAGAAAAACCTCGGCATCCATACGGAAATGCTCACCGACTCCATCATCGACCTGGTGGAATCGGGCGCTGTTACCGGCAGCCGAAAAACCACGGACAAAGGGCGGATCGTGGCCAGCTTCTGCATGGGCACCCAGCGGCTCTACGACTACATAGACAACAACCCCCTCTTCTGCTTTAGGCCCACGGAATATGTGAACGACGCCCACATCATCGGCAGGCAGCACAAGATGGTCTCCATCAACATGGCTCTGGAAATCGACCTCACCGGCCAGGTCTGCGCCGACTCCCTGGGCTCCCTCTTCTATTCCGGCATCGGCGGCCAGGTGGACTTCAACCGGGGCGCAGCCCGCTCCATCGGCGGCAAGCCCATCATCGCCCTGGAATCAACGGCCAAGAACAAGACCATCTCCCGCATCGTCACCCGGTTAACCCCGGGGGCCGGGGTGGTCACCACCCGGGGCGAGGTGCATTACGTGGCCACGGAATACGGCATTGCCTACCTGCACGGAAAGAGCGTGCAGGAACGGGCCGTTGCCCTGATCAGCATCGCCCACCCAAATTTCCGGGAACAACTCTTCCGGGAGGCCATCGAGGCAAAATATCTTCGCCAGGATCTCGGCGAGGTGGAAGGCCGCTTCATGATCGCCTCCCAGGAGATGAACACCACCATGCTGCTCGAAGACGGCACCCAGATCAATTTCCGGCCGGTGCATCTCACCGACGAGCCCCGGATGCGGGATATCCTCTACGCGTTATCCCAGGAAACCCTCTATTACCGCTTCATGACCCACAGCCAGCGCTTCGGCCACAAGCAGATCCAGAACTTCGTCTACATCGACCACCGCAAGGACGCCGCCATTGTCGGCACCGTGCCCGAGGCGCACGGCGAGGAGATCATCGCCATCGGCCGCTACTACCTGGACGAAAAAACCAACCGGGCCGAGGTGGCCTTTATCGTCCGCGACGAATGGCAGAACAAGCGGATCGGCTCCTTTCTCTTCCGGCATCTGGTCACCATCGCCAAACGAAACGGCATTGGAGGTTTTTCCGCCGAGGTGCTCCGGGACAACAAACGCATGCAGGCCATCTTCCTCCATTGCGGCTTCACCGTGAAAAGCAGCCTGGAGGAAGACGTTTACAGCTTCCAGATCGATTTCTGATCGGCTATCATGTCCACGGGGGGGTAAAAATAAAGGCTACGGAGGGAGAGATGGTTTCCCCGCTTGCGGAAAATGATACCCAAAAAAACGTCAGAATCATGGTGGTCGAGGATGTGGATTTCAATCTGGAGATCCTCACCGCCATCCTTGCCGAGCGCGGCTGGCAGGCAGTTACCGCCACCAGCGGCGAAGCCGCGCTGGAGATCCTTGCCGCGGATTGCGATTTCCAGATCATTTTGATGGATATCGGCTTGCCCGGCATTGACGGGCTTGAAACCACGCGCCGGCTCAAAGAAAAACCGGCTTGCCGGGCCATTCCGGTTATCGCCCTCACGGCCGACAGCGCGACCGAACGGAAACGGTTTTTAGCCGCAGGGTTCGACGGGTATGCGGAGAAGGACTTCGACCCGGACCAGCTTTTCGCGGCCATTGAAACGCACCTTGCCCCTGCGGGCGGCACCCGACGAAAGCCTGCGCCTGCCGTCACGCCCCCCTCAACGCTTCTCGACCTGGATTTCGAGGCCCTGCTCGCCACCTACGGTGACGAAACTCTCCTCTGCCGGATAGCCAAGGCCTTCTTTGCCGACACCAACACGGAGCTCCAGCGTCTTGACAAGGCTATGGCCTCGGGTGACCGGGCGGGGATACTGGCCTGCTGCCACAGCCTCAGGGGCTCGGCCGCAATCTTTACCGCAAAAAAGCTCGCCACGGTGAGCAAAGAGCTGGAAGACTGCATCCACCAGGGAAACAAGACCGGGATTGAGCCGGCCTGGCACAGGGTGGTCGCCGCCCATGACTTGCTGCGCGAAATCGTAACACATCGACTCACCATGACGTGGAATAACCAATAGCGCTGAACAGCCACCCCTTGATTTTCAACCACGGGGATCCCGTTTCCCGCCGCGAAAAAGAATCCCCGAAGGCATGCATGCATCCAGATTATTCAAGCATCCTGATTGTCGACAATGCTGAATTTATCCGCATGATTGCGCGGTTGCGCCTGGAGGGGGCCGGAGTTGCGCCCAAAAACATCCATGAAGCGGAAAACGGACAGGAGGCATACGACCTTGTGGTCGCACAGGGAATACCCAACATCCTCTGCGATTATGAAATGGCGGTTATGGATGGAATACAATTGGCCACCAAACTCCTCATTACGGAGCAGCGGCAGGATATTCGCTTTGTCCTCTTCAGCGGCACCCCCCTGGCAAAAATCACGGCAGCGCTGGCCGGAACCGGGTTGAATATTCCGGTTATCCCCAAAACACGGCTCAGGGAAAACTGGCATGCGGCAGACTTCATCAGCGCCTGGTTTCCGGAACTGACCACCACCCTGTTACGGCAATAAAGAAAATGCTGTTCATTCCCAAACCTGCCGATATGTATTATAATAACAATACGCAAAATTGACCGATTCCCGCTTCCGGACCACAAAGCCTGTATCCCTCGGGGGGGTTGCATGAAGATACTCATCGTCGATGATGAAATAACCGCCAGAACCATTCTCAAGAATCACCTGCTCCAACATATGCCGGGGTGCCAGCTCATTGAGGCGGCAAACGGCACCGAAGCAATATTTCGCTACCTCAAATACCAGCCGGATATCGTTCTCCTCGATCTCGTCATGCCGGTGGTGGATGGCGAAACCTTTCTCACCATCATTGAGGACGCCTTCCAGAAGGGCTTTCTCAAAAAAGAGCCAAAGGTCGTCGTCATCACCAGCTTCGACGACCCGGGCAAACTGCTTGAGGTTTCAGGCAGGCCGTCGGTGGAAACCGTTATCCCCAAGCCCATCACCCAGGCCACCATCGAACGGCTGAAAACCCTGCTGTGATTTGCGGCTCTGGCTGTGTTCGCCCGGGCCTGCTATTCGCTGTCCCGAAAAGAGCAATTGCTCCATTTTCCTTCCCGCATTCTCCCCTTGATTTTTTTGATGACGCTTTCCTTGTATCCACTATAATACGCCAATACCCTCGGACATAATCCAAAAAGACTACCAGCACAGCAAGGAGGTTTCCTTATGTCTGTCTCCCAGGCAGATTTTGCAAAGGCTCTCGCCGTCGGCCGGCCGCCCAATATTGTCAAGCTCTTCCCTCACTCCCAGGCGCTGATCGTCAGCGGCAAGGTCATCGACCGGGCCTTGCGAACCAAGGGTAAAGCCATGACCATCGCGGCCAACGGCCGCAACAACTTCATCATCCGCGGGGCCCTGCTTGCCGCGCAACGGGCCAACGCCGCGATCATCATCGAAATCGCGCGTTCCGAGGGCGGGGCCAACGCCTACTGCCCGGTGAATTACTGGAACATGGCCATGCAAGTGGACCAGGCCATGAACGAGCTGGGTATCACCGTGCCGGTGGCCATCCATGCCGACCATTACGGAATCAAGAAGGAAACGGACCTTGATTTCGCCAAGGTGGAGATCCCCACCATCTTCGAGGCGGGCATCACCTCCATTGCCATCGACGCCTCGCATCTGCCGGACGACAAGAACCTTTTAACCAACCTGGCCCTGGCCCAGTTGGTGCCGGATTGGGCAGGGCTTGAAACCGAAATCGGCGAAATCAAGGGCGACCAAGGCCTTTCCACCCCGGCGGAGGCGCTCTTCCTCATCCAGGGGCTCAACGCCCACAACATCTTCCCCGACTGGATCGCCTTGAACAACGGCACCACCCACGGCATCGAGGAAAGCGGCCAAGGCATCCAGGTGGGGCTCACCGCCGAAGTCCATGCCGGCCTCGCGCCGTATCATGTCTCCGGCGCCCAGCACGGCACCTCGGGCAACAGCTCAGAAAGGCTGCGGGAAATCGCCGCCAAAACCTCCACCACCAAGGCCAATGTGGCCACGGCCCTGCAGATGGTTTCCTGGGGCTTGCAGGTGAACGATTACGGCAATGCCATCCTGGACGCGGACGGCAACTTCATCAAGGTGAAGGATGCCGGAGTCACCGAGAACATGTGGCGGGAGATGGTTGGTTACGCCGAGGCAAACGGCTGGAAAAAGGGCAACTACAAGAGCCTGAACCTGCCCTTTGAGCCGAAGCTCATGGGCCAGCCCAAAGCGGTCCGGGAACGGATGGTGCGGCGGGTGGAGGAGTTTGTCTACAATCTGCTGGTCAACGTCTTCAACGCCCAGGACAGCGCGCCTCTGGGAATCAAGGCCATTATGGAGAAAAACTCATACGACATGGGGCCCAAGGTCGGCCGCATTGAGGATCCGGCCCAATGGACCGGAGAAAAGATCGCCCACCGGGCAGCAAGCCTCGGTACCGACAAAGGTCCGGCCGGTGATTTCGACGATTGATCCCAGACAAAGAACCCCATTTCCCTGTAGCCACTTACGCCGCTGGTCCCGTGACCAACGGCGTTTTTTTTGAAGTCTGGTGAAACTCTTGCAAAATGCTTTGTTATGCTTCGACGGGCTCAGCATGAACGAAAGAAACTATAATGATTTCAGAAATATACCGTTCTCCCTGAGCCTGTCGAAGGGGATTTCCCTCTTTTTTTGCAAGAGGCTCTGGTTACAGAACAAATCCACCGAGCCAGAACACCGCCATGCATGCAAAGGGCAGAACACTATAGGAAAGCAGGACATCTTTGATCGGATAGTTGAAGTCGAAAATGCGCAGACTGAAGGCCGCGCCGTACAGCCAGGCGTACAGGACAACAGAGAGGGTGCCTCCGGCCTCCAGCCAGAGATTCACCCCGGGATTATCAAACCAGAAGAGCAGCGAGGCCAGGCTCATGGCGCAAAGAAGAAGCTGCGCCAGTCCATTCACCACCTTGGCCATTATATAGAGGATATTAAAAAAACCAATTCCGCCGAAAAGCAGCGACGCGCAGACCAGGGCGAGAGCCCCGAGCAGGCCGGAAGCGAGAAACACTGTTTGATGGGCGGCAAGGAGGGCGACCAACTGGGCAAGCGCCTCGGAAGAGGTGAGCTCGGCGAGATGGAGAACCGCAACCACGCAGCCGGAAATAAAGAAATATCGGCCCATCTATGCACACACCATATGCGTTGATCCAGCCAGCCGGGAACTCATTTGTCCACAAAGCCGATGGCGCGGTCAAGTTTATGGAGGAATGCGAAACCCTGCCCTTTTTTCTCAAGGCCGGCCGCCTTGACCACTGCGTCAAATACCGCGTCGGTCTGTTCATTCTTGGTGATGATCAGAATGATTTCCTTTTCCGGCTTGATGAACATCCCGGCAAAGCCGAGTTTTTCGCGGATGCCGGTCCCGCGGCCATAATAGAGGGTCGCCCCTTCCGCGCCGGCTTGCATGGCCGCCTTCACCACCCGGTCTGCCTCGCCGCGCTGAACTATACAGGTTATCAGGTTCGGATTCACATTTTCCATACATCCCCCTTCTCTGCTGAAATGCCGAAGCGGCATCCCAGAACGAAATTGACACCGGTCAATTTCCAAAATATAGTGCGGTTGTAAGATTAAGTATCGAGCGGCCACAAGTTGTTGTCAAGAAATCTTGGCCTCCGCGCAAAAAAATATCCTTTCCCGGGGAGGTTGCTTCCCCTGTTTTTTCCGAGAGCCTCGCAACCCAGTCATGGAAAATTTCATTCTCACGGTTTCCTTTTTGCTCATGGGCATGGGATTGCGCCGTCTTCCCAGTTTCCCCAAGGAAACCGCGCAGGTGCTCAACCTGTTTGCCATTACCCTTTCCCTTCCGGCCCTTATCCTGCTCAAGGTCCCGCAGCTTGCTTTTTCCGGGGACATCCTTGTACCGGTCATCATGCCCTGGGGTATGCTCGCCGCTTCCGCCCTGATGATCATTGCCCTGGGCAAGTTTCTCCGCTGGGAAAAAGAGAGCGTCGGCGTCCTTCTGCTTCTGATTCCCCTGGGCAACACCTCCTTTTTCGGCATTCCCATGGTTCGGGCTTTTTTCGGAGACGAGGGAATCCCCTACGCTCTCCTCTATGACCAGCTTGGCTCGTTCCTGGCCTTGGCCACCTATGGGGCCGTGGTGCTGGCCCTCTATGGCAGCGGGAGTAAACCGACCCCTGCCTCGGTGCTTACCCGGGTCGCGAGCTTTCCGCCATTCATCGCCCTGATTGTGGCCCTTGCCAGCCGCTCCCTGACCTTCCCCCCGCCACTGCTGGCCTTGCTCAACGCCCTGTCCGGGACCCTCGTCCCGGTGGTCATGGTCGCGGTCGGCTTTCAACTCACCCTGCGCCTCAGCCCGGA
The DNA here is from genome assembly GCF_046883345.1 of Hydrosulfovibrio ferrireducens. Lineage (NCBI taxonomy): Bacteria > Pseudomonadati > Thermodesulfobacteriota > Desulfobulbia > Desulfobulbales > Desulfobulbaceae > Hydrosulfovibrio > Hydrosulfovibrio ferrireducens. The sequence continues at coordinate 123,960 of NZ_JALKCW010000013.1, forward strand.
AACGCTCAAACCCCTGGGGGCAGGACTGAGTATCAAGCTCGTGGTTGCGCCGCTGATCGCCCTGCTCTTCTGCCGCATCCTGGGGCTTGACACCCTTGCCGCCCGGGTGGCCGTATTCGAGGCAGGGATGCCGCCCATGGTTTCCGCAGGCGCTCTAGCCATCATGGCCGGTCTTTCTCCGAAGCTTACCGCGGCCCTGATCGGCCTTGGCATCATTCTTTCCTTTATTACCCTGCCGCTGCTCTCCCGGCTTCTCTGACCGACCGCGCGCTGCCCCGGGCCGCATGTGGCCCGGGCCCGGAGGTTGCCGGCTTTTTCCTGGCGAGCTCGCAAGATCATCACCCTGGAACCCCAAGGCCTGGCGCTGGGCGCGCCGTTCGCTGTCCTTCTTGGCCACGGGAAGTGGCGCCATTTTCTCGCAATCCAAGCCCGTGACATACATGGCCGTGGAGATCGTTCCCGGCGTGGGGGTGAAATCCTGAAACTGCCGGGGAGCGAGACCGAGCGCGGCAAGACGCACCGCCATCCTCTCCATGTCGGCAAGGGTGCAGCCAGGATGCGAGGCAATCAGGTAGGGGGTGAAATGGAAACTCTTCCCCGCTTTTTTGCCGATTTCCCGGCACAGGGCGAGGAATTCCTCCAGCACCGCGGAACCGGGCTTGTGCATGAGCCGCAGCACCTTGTCCTCGGTGTGTTCCGGCGCAATCTTCATCGCCCCCGGAGTATGGTGCAGCAGGAGTTTGCGCAACAACCGCGGCGTCCTGCTCAACAGCTCCATCCGCAACCCGGAGGAGACAAAGAGATGCTTGACCCCGCCGCATCCTTCCACCGCCTCCAGCAGGCCAAGCAGCGCCTGCTCGTCTATCTTCATGAATTTGCACACCTTGGGATACAGACAATCATGACGGGTGCATGGCTGCGGACTGCTGCAGCCCGTGCCGTACAGGTTGGCGGTGGGGCCGCCCAGATCGCTGATGGTGCCGGAAAAATCCTTCCGCCCGGCAAGCCGTTGCGCCTCCTGCACCACGGATTCCTTGCTCCGGCTGATGACCTTTGGCCCCTGGTGCCGGGAGATAGCGCAGAATGAGCAATTGCCGCAACACCCGCGGACAATGGTGATCGAGTCCCGGATCATCCGCCAGGCCGGGACATCGCCGCAGGCAGGATGTGGGATGCGGCTGAAAGGCAGGCTGTACAGCCCATCCAGTGCCGCCGTATCCAGCGGCTGGGCAGGCTGGTGCTGCACCACCCAGGCGGCCTGCTGGTACTGCAGCAGAGGCGCATCATTATATGCCCTGGCCTGACGGTCCACAATCAGCTCCGCCTCAAGGAAAAGGGGCAGCTTCGCCTGAATTTCCGCCCAGGAAGGCAGAACCAGAGGCGCGGAAATCCGGCGGGCCGCCATTTCCTTGTGGCTCAACCGTTCGCAGGTGCCGGGAATACCGGCCAGATCAAGGCCCTTGGCAAGCCGGGCCGCCACCTCCAGCACCGCTCGCTCTCCCATGCCATAGATCAGGAGATCCGCCTTGGCGTCGGTCAAAACCGAGCCCCGCAACCGCTGCTGCTGATAATCGTAATGCACGAACCTGCGCAGGGACGCCTCGATCCCCCCCAGAACAACCGGCACATCCGGAAAAGCGGCCTTTGCAAGATTGCTGTACAGAATGGTGGCCCGGTCCGGCCGCCGGCGCAGCTTTTTTTCCGCCTGATCGCCGAAATAGGGGTTGCCGCCCGGGGAATAGTCATCGCGGTCCCGGACCTTGGCGTTGCCGCTGTAATTGGCCACGACCGAGTCCAGGTTGCCCGCGGTTATGCCGAAAAAAAGGCGTGGCGCGCCGAATTGCCGGAAATCATCGGGGAGATGGTGACGGGGCTGGGAGAGAATGGCCACCCGGTAGCCGTTGGCCTCGAGCAGGCGGCCGATCAGGGCCACCCCGAATGAGGGATGATCCACATAGGCATCCCCGGTGACCAGGACCACATCAACCTGCTTCCAGCCTCGTGCAGCCATCTCCGCCCGGGAGGCCGGCAGGAAGTTGCCTGTTGTTTCGTGCGCCAAGATTTTTTCTCCTCTTCCCGGGAAATGAATTGAGCCGGGATCCCTTCTGTTTATAATCCAATTCCATTATGATATAAAGTAGACACTGTGGGGCAAGCAGGTTTTGCCTTCACCTGCACCATGGACCAACATACCGGAGACATCCCCATGCAGGAATCCCCCTATCTGGAAGGCCGCGGCTTTTTGGTGGACAAGTTGCACCGGCTTCCCTTCCTCGGCTCGCTGAGCGAAAAATACATCAAGCATATTCTGCGCCTCAGCAAGATCCGGACCTTTGAAGACGGCGAAATCATCACCCCGGAAGGGGCGTACGACAACTGGGTCTACATCCTTTTTTCCGGGGCGGTGCGGGTGGAAAAACACGGCAAGGAGATCGCCAGGATAGAAGAGATCGGCGGCGCCTTCGGCGAACTGGCCGCCGTCGACGGCAAGGCCCGCTCCGCCTCGGTGCAGGCCATCGGCCCCACGGTTTGCCTGGCCATCGACGCCTCCTTCATGAGCGAGGCTGCCGAGCCCTTGGAGCAGGCGCTTTTTGTCTCCGTCATGTACCGCCTGTTCACCGAGGTCATTGCCCAGCGGTTGCGCGCTTCAAACGAGGAGCTGGTCAGGGTGCGTTCGGAGCTTGACCGGCTGAAAAAAAACCAGCGATAACTCCCCGGCCCGGGGTTGCGGTATATTTCCGCTCAAGCCACAAGGGGCTTTTGCTTCCCTTGAGGATTTGGTAGTATGCCGCTTCATTCGTCACCTCCGAAACTCAACCTGTAGGACACCTGGTATGGATTCAACAAAGCCCTTGGCCGGCGGCGTCCCCATGGTCAACATCGACGGCGCCAGAATCCGGCGGCTCCGGGAAGAAAAAGGGTTAACCCAGCTCTATGTCGCCACGGTGGTCGGGGTCACCACCGATACGATTTCCCGCTGGGAAAACCGCCGCTACCCCAACATCAAAAAAGAAAACGCCCTCAAACTGGCAGAAGCCCTGGAAACCCAGGTGGCTGACATTGTTGACCACGGTCAACCCGCATCTCCAACAGAACCTTCATCCCTCCAAAGTTCCGAACCGCCCAAGCAAGACGAGCCCGTGCCCCAGCCCCCCGAACCCGAGCCCCCTCCAGCCCTTGCCCCGGCAGCGCCGCAAGCCGCATCGTTTAAAGCCCGTTTCGCCTCTTTCCCCGTCCCTGTCCGGCTCGCTGGTTTTATCCTGCTTGCCCTTGCGATTCTCGCCATCTTGCGGTGGTATGGGCCAAGCGAAGGCGAGAGCCAGGTGGCGGCCTACAGAATCGTGCCGGAACACGCAACCCCGGGCATTCCCTTTCCGGTTGTCATTGAGGTGACAACCAGCGCCACCAGGCCGTTTTCCCTGATTCTCAAGGAAACCCTGCCCCCAGACTGCATCCCGGCTCAGGGCAAACCGCGGTTTGTCTCCCAGGCAAGCGACCCACCGGTTCTCAAGTGGATTGACAAGATCAGCGGCGAGCAGGCGGTGTACAGCTATCTCGCCAAGCTCCAGCCGGAAACCGAGATGGAAACCGCCCATCAATTCAGCGGCGGCGTCACGGTCCGCTCGGACGACAATCCCAGCATCCCCATTTCCGGAACCGACTCCCTGCAGGCGAGCCCCTTTCATTGGGCGGACAGCAACAGCGATGGCCGGATAGACGACGAGGAGCTGCTTTCCGTGTATGAGATATACGGAGGAATTGAAGGGTTGCAGTTCGGCAAAAAACTGATCGAGGAGATCTGGACCGCCAAAGGCTACAGATGGAACCAGGAGACGCGCGGCTATGATATTCTCCAATGATCATCCACCAGGAGGAACACACATGACGGCTACAAAACACCATTCCCGCCCGCCTGGCTTGCTCTTCCTGGCATTGTTCCTGTTGTTGGCCATGCCGATGCCCCTGCGGGCGGGCGAGGCTCTGGTAAGCGGCCAATACTTGAGCAGCGGTGGGCAGGACATCCAGTTACGGATCACCGTTGCCGGCCCAGCCCCCAGCACCCTGATTGTCATCCAGAACCTGCCACCCGGCACGGCAATCGAAACTGCCTCGCCCGCTTTCCATCAGTACGATGCCAATAAGGGCGAGGTGAAATGGCTGCTGACCAAGGTCAGCCCGGGAAGCTACCTCCTGAGCCTGCGCCTGTTGCGTCCCGTGCCAGATGGCGCGATTAGCGGGGAGATCCGCTACAAGGATCCGGCCAGCGGACGGCTGACCCATCTGCCGATCAGGCCATGAGTTGCCGCGCGCCTTGCACTACCCGAAAGGCGCGCCTGAAAACCCGAGCGAAACGCATGGGAAATATGCCCCCTGATGATCTGCTGAATCGCCGGAAATTTCTCTCCGGCTCCGCAAGACTGCTGGTCATGCTCTCCTCCTTCACCGCCCTGGCCTGCGCCTGCACCCGGGAAAAAGAAGAGGAACGTCGACTCACCGATCTTGTCATCGAACAGGGCAAACTTGTTCTTGATCTGGGGGAAAACCGCTATCAGGCACTCAAAACCATCGGCAGCGGCCTGAAGATAGAGATTACCCTGCAGGAAAAACCGCTCCTCGTCACCAGGGTCTCGGAGACACGCGTCGCCGCCTTTTCCTCGCAATGCACCCACGCCGGCTACGAAATTTTACTGCCCGAGCAGGGGATACTTGCCTGCGCCAGCGGGCACGGCGGCATCTTTGACCTGGAGGGCAGGGTGCTGGCCGGACCGGCCAAGAGCAATCTGCCGCACTACCCGGCTCAATTGATCGCCAACCGGGTGTATGTCGCCTACCCCTTTGGCTGATCCTGCTAGAAAGGGTTTCACGGGAACAACCACATTGATCTTGCGCATCTTTACCCTGATCAGGTATGGTGTTGCCCCGTACATTCCCTCGCAAGGGGAGTGCCTGAGAACCCAAGCCGTTGGAAGAGAACACGGTCGTCCTCCCGGCGACCAAAACGGCTCCTAATACAACCCAAGGATATGCCAGATGAAAAAGATAGCAGTATTGGCCGGCGACGGCATCGGCCCGGAAGTCATGCAGGAAGCGATCAAGGTGCTGGACGCGGTCCAGCAAAAATTCGGCTTCAGCCTTGCTTATGAACACGCGGATGTGGGCGGCTGCGCCATTGATAACCACGGCGAGGCCCTGCCCGCCTCGACCCTTGCCGTGTGCGAGGCCAGCGACGCCATCCTCTTCGGCTCGGTGGGCGGCCCCAAATGGGAATCCCTGCCCCCGGCCCAGCAGCCGGAACGCGCCGCCCTGCTGCCGCTGCGGAAACATTTCGAGCTCTTCTGCAACTTCCGCCCGGCCCGGATCTTCAAATCCCTGGCCGCGGCCAGCCCCTTGCGCGCCGATATCGTGGGGGACGGCTTTGACATCCTCTGCGTGCGCGAACTCACCGGCGACATCTACTTCGGCCAGCCCAAGGGCAGGGAAGGTTCCGGCCCCAACGAAAAGGCCTACGACACCATGGTCTACCACCGCTGGGAGATCGAACGCATCGCCCGCCGCGCCTTTGACGCCGCCCGGCTGCGCCGCAAGCTCGTCACCTCGGTGGACAAGGCCAATGTGCTGACCACCATGGTGCTCTGGCGGGAGGTGGTCATCGAGATCGCCAAGGAATACCCGGATGTAACCCTGAACCACATCTATGTGGACAACGCCACCATGCAACTGGTCAAAAATCCCCACCAGTTCGACGTCATGCTCTGCGGCAACATGTTCGGCGACATCATCTCCGACGAATGCGCCATGATCACCGGCTCCATGGGGTTACTCGCCTCAGCGAGCCTCAACGAAAAAGGCTTCGGCCTCTACGAGCCCGCGGGCGGCTCCGCCCCGGACATTGCCGGCAAAGGCATCGCCAACCCCATCGCCCAGATCCTCTCCGCCGCGATGATGCTGCGTTTCAGCCTGGATCAGGGCGCAGCGGCGGACGCCATCGAAAAGGCGGTTGCCGCGGTGCTGGACAAGGGCGTGCACACCCCGGACATTGCCGTAGACAAGAGCAAGGCTATTGGCACCGCTGCCATGGGCGACGCAATAGTTACAGAATTGCAGAAGTAATATCTTAGATAACTCTACCAAATCACGAGGACCACCATGAGCGACTTGACCGCCACAATGACCACGAGCAAAGGCACCATCACCCTCCGGCTGTTCGCCGATAAAACCCCCGTAACCGTGGCGAATTTCGCCAATCTTGCCCGGCGCGGCTTTTACAACGGCCTCAAATTCCACCGGGTAATCCCGGATTTCATGGTGCAGGGCGGCTGCCCCAAGGGCACCGGCACCAGCGGCCCGGGTTATGACTTTGAGGACGAATTCGACGCAAGCCTCGGCCACACCAAGCCGGGCATCCTCTCCATGGCCAATGCCGGACCTGGCACCAACGGTAGCCAGTTTTTCATCACCCATGTTCCCTGCCCCTGGCTGGACGGCAAACACACGGTTTTCGGCGAAGTCGCCAGCGACAAGGATCAGGAAGTGATCAACAGCATCAAACAGGGCGACACCATCACCACGGTGATCATCGACGGGGATGTGGCCGAACTTTTTGAAAAGACCAAGGACAAGCTCAAGACCTGGAATCTCGCGATCAGCATGCGTTTCCCCCAGCTTCCCCAGGCGGAATAAGAAGGCATGAGCCGGAGCTTCTGCTTTCGGTTCCAGACATAAAAAAAGGCGGGGTTTCCCCGCCTTTTTTTATTCTCCCGCAACACAATTACATCAGGGCATCATCTTTAAGCTTTGCGCCGCATTGACATTGCCGTTGGCCGCCGCCTTCTGATACCATTTTTTCGCCTCCTCCATATCCTGCTTCACCCCGCCCCCGACCTCGTACATGTAGCCCAGATAGTACTGGGCCTCGGCATCATTCTGCTTGGCAGCCTTTTGCCACCAGTTGACCGCTTCCTGGTCACTCTTCTTCACGCCCCTGCCCAGGCTGTACATGAAGCCAAGACGGTACTGCGCCTTGGCATGTCCCATCGCCGCAGCCTCGACAAAAAGCTTGTGGGCCTGGGCATAATCCCGGGGCACCCCTTCTCCCTTAAAAAAGCGCAAGCCTTCCTCGTACAGACCGTTTTTATCCTTGGCCACCGGCGCAGGCGGCGCAACCTTGACCACCGGCTCCGGTTTTGCCGGTTCCTTTGCCGCAATCTTGGTTTTTTTCTCTTCAGGCTCCAAGGGTTTGGGCTCTGTCTGGGTGCGCACCTCTTCGCTCTTTGCCTGGGGCGGCGGCGTCACAGCCACGGCAACCTTCTGTTCCGCCTGCAACTGCGCCCGGGCTGCGGAATGCCCTTTTCCCGCGGCAAGGGACCACCATTTCCTGGCCTCATCGAAATTCCTGGCCACCCCTTTCCCTTGATTGTACATGGCGCCAAGCCGGAACATGGCCTCCAACTGGCCGCTTTCCGCCGCCTGCTGATAGAGCTTCGCGGCCTGGCCAAAATCTTGCTCCATGGGATCCGTGCCTGCCTCAAACTTCATGGCCTGGGCAAGGAGGGAATCCGGGCCGCCTTGACCGGGGGGGGTCCAGACCCGGATTGCGCCATCCAACCCCCCGGAAACAAGATGTTTTCCGGCAGGGGAAACAGCCAGTGAGGTCACGGAAAGGTCATGCCCTTCATAAAAATTGAACAGCGCGCCCCCGCTTTTCCGCCAGGACAAAATATGCCTGCTTTGGGTGGCACCCATGACGTACCGGCCATCCGGGGAATAGGCCACGCTGTTCACCGGATCGAGCTCCGGGTCTCGCAAAACCCGCAGACGCGCGCCGGATTCGGCATCCCAAACATATACCGAGCCATCGCGGCTGCCGGTGACAAACTCCTTGCCGTCGGGTGAATAGGCCACACAGAGCACCCAATCACCATGCCCCGGAATTGTGCGGATCAAGCGCACATTAACGGCATCCCACATCTGAATCTTGCCGTCCCAGTTTTCGGTGGCGACAATATTTTTGCCGTCCGGCGAATAGGCAAGGGCCAGGAGGTTATTCTTGGTTTCCTTCTGGGTCGTTTCCAGGGTTCCATATTTGACGTTCCAGATCCGGAGGGTGTTGTCGTTGCCCACCGAGGCGATGCGGTTGCCGTCCGGCGAAAAAGCCAGATCCGTGATCAATTGAGTATGTTCCCGCATGTCCTGCACGAGTTGCCCGTTTGCCAGATCCCACACCTGCACGGCATTGCCACGACGCCCTCCCGCCGCCACCGCGGCGGCGAGCAACAGCCCATCCGGGGAAAAGGCCACGGCATCGGCGCTTTGCAGATCCTTGCCCAAGGTGAGCAGAAGCTTGCCGGAAGTACTGTCCCATACCGTGACGGTTCCATTATCCCCGGCTGCGGCAATTTTTTTTCCGTCGGCGGAACAAGCCACCCCATTGATAATGTCTGTTTTTTGGCCGGGAATGGTTTTGACGAGATCAGGGTTTCCCGAGGCGCGGGAGGGGGCGGCGAAAAGCGCAATACCCATGCAACCCACCAGAAAAACAACACCCGCAGCCCGATACACCGGAATTATCCCCCAACGCGAAAAAATGCGATGCAACACAGTCATGCCACCTCCAAACTATTTTTCTTGCATGGCAAGGATCGGAAAAAGACGAAGCGCCTCGGCAGGGTGCCATCTCTGCCGGCAACGCATCATTGTATATACAGAACGTTCCGGAATACAAGCAGGATCTTGCGCATAAAAAAAGGCAGACAGATACCGAGTATCCGCCTGCCTTGTGGGTCCAACACTGGTTACCCGCTTATTTGGAAAATGGGCTGGCCAGCTCCTTGACCTTGCCGACTTCTTCCTTAAGGGAAGCAACCTCTTTCACGCCCGGCACGGATTCTTCCACCTCATGCAGACCCTTTTTGAAGGAAGAAATAGCCTTGCCGAGGCCGGAGCCGAGTTCCGGCAGCTTTTTGCCGCCAAAAACCAAAAAGGCGATGCCCAAGATAACAACCAATTCCGGAGTACCCAAGCCAAACATATCCATTCTCCTTTTGCAAATTCGCGCCAATCAGGCGTGCTGTATCAGGTCAGGCGGGGCCGGAGCCCCCTTCCTTATCTTTTTCCTCGATTTTTTCCTGCTTGTCCGCATCGCGGGTGGCTTTTTTAAAATTTTTGATGCCCTGGCCGATTCCCGCGCCGATTTCAGGCAGCTTGCCCGCACCAAAGATGATGACGATTATCACCAGAATAACGATGAGCTCCGGCATTCCAAGTCCAAACATGTAAAACCCCTTTCACCTGACGGCAAACATATGTGTATGTCACAACGCTACGATGAAAAAACCATATGAGTTATGTATACCATAAGAAGATGAAGAAGCAACCCTCCTTTTCGATCGCCTTCCCCGGCTCTGCCGGGTGCGCGCCAAGACACATTCCCCATTTACACAGGTAATACTTTGTATTACGATCAGACCACACCGGAATGCAGCCAGGGGAACACCATGCGCAATAAAAAACAGGAAACCATCACCTTCAAAGCCGATGAAGCACTGGCCAAAGCCCTGCACACGGTGCCCAACAAATCCGAATTCATCAGAAACGCCATCCTGAACGCCCTGGAAAACGGCTGTCCGCTCTGCCAAGGCACCGGCATTCTCACTTCCGAGCAACGCTCCCACTGGGCCAAATTCCTCAACACCCATTCCCTGCAGAAATGCGAGGAGTGCAAGGCCGTCCATCTTGTCTGCGGGAGCAACGACAACCCATGCCGGCATTGAACCTTTCCAGACTCTTTCCCGCCGCGCTTCTGTTTCTGGCCCTCACCTGCGGGACTGCCAGTTTCGCTTCGGCAGCAGGAGGAACGACGAAGATGGCGATCTTTGTCACTGTGCCGCCCCAGGCATATCTTGCCCAAAGAATCGGCGGCGAGGCGATTGAGGTGCATACCCTGGTGGGCAAGGGGCAAGACCCGCACACCTTCGAGCCAACCCCGCGCCAGGCAGCGGCCCTGGCCGGAGCCCGCCTGTTTTTCACGGTTGATATCCCCTTTGAGAGGCAGCTTGCGGCCAAGGTCACGGCCAACAATCGCAATCTGCGCATCGTGGACTCCACCCGGGGCATCGTCCGTTTACCCCCCACGGAAACGGACCATCACCAAACACATGCCAGGGAAGCCCACTCCGGCAACGAAGCAGACCCCCACCTCTGGCTGTCCGCAAACAACCTGCGGATCATGGCCGACAATATGGCTAGCGCCCTGATTGACGCCATGCCGGAGCGCAGAGAAGTTGTACAAAAAAATCTCGCCTCGCTCCAGCATGAGATCAGCGCTCTGGACACACGGTTGACCAGTCTCCTGGCTCCGCACCGGGGCAAAACCTTTTACGTCTTCCATCCGGCCTTCGGCTATTTTGCCGCAGCCTATGGCTTACAACAAAAAAGTGTGGAGATCAGCGGCAAATCACCCACCCCGAGGCAGCTTACCGCCCTTATCCGCCAAGCCAAGGAAGAGCGGGTGCGCACCATCTTTGTTCAGCCGCAATTCGACCGCAAGAGCGCCGAGACCGTGGCCCGGGCCATCAACGGAACCGTGATCCCCATCGACCCCCTGGACCGGGAGGTGCTGCGCAGTCTCGCCGCCAGCGCCGAAGCCATCGCCCAATCGCTGCAGCAGTGAAGGAACAGCCATGAGTGCCACCAGCACGCAGGAAACAGCCGTCCGCATCCGGGATCTTGATTTCGCCTACAACGGAACGCCCATCCTGGAAAATGTCACCTTGGATATAATGGCCCGCGATTCCCTCTGCATCGTGGGTCCCAATGGCGGCGGCAAGACCACCCTGCTCAAGCTCATCCTCGGGTTGCTCAAACCGAACCGGGGCGAGATTGAGGTGCTGGGGCTTCCCCCGGAAAAAAGCCGCTTGCGCATCGGCTATGTGCCGCAGTACGCGCGCTACGACCCGCAGTTTCCAGTGACCGTGCTCGATGTCGTGCTCATGGGCCGCTTGGACCGGATCTTCTGCGGCGCCTACGCCAAGGCCGACCATGAGGCCGCCCTGGCAGCCCTGGCGGAAATGGGGCTGGCGGATCTGGCCGACCGCCTGTTTGCCGAAATCTCCGGAGGGCAAAGGCAGCGGGTTCTCATTGCCCGGGCCCTGGCCGCCGAAGGCGAGCTGCTGATCCTGGACGAACCCACGGCCAACATCGACGCCGCCTCGGAGGAGCAGCTCTTTAAACTGCTCACCACGCTCAACGAACGGCTCACCGTCATGCTGGTCACCCACGATGTCGGCTTTGCCTCGAAGTTCTTCAAGAGCATCGTCTGCGTCAACCGCCAGGTCGTGCTCCACCCCACCAGCGAGCTGACCGGCGAACTGATCCGCAACATGTACGGCGGCGACATTCGCATGATCCGCCACGATCACCGCTGCTCCCCGGAGGGCCACTGCACCCATGGAATTTCTTGAGGCCCTGGCCGACCCGGCCATCCCCTTTTTGCGCTACGCCTTGGCCGCCGGCATCCTGGCCAGCCTCTCCTTCGGCATCATCGGCACCTATGTGGTGGCCCGCCGCATCACCTACATCGCCGGGGCCATTGCCCATTGCGTGCTCGGCGGCATCGGGGCCGGGCTCTACTGCCAGCATAAGCTGGGGATCACCTGGTTCGGGCCCCTGTCCGGCGCCATCGCTGCGGCGCTTCTGGCGGCGATCATCATCGGTTTGGTGAGCCTGCACGCCAACCAGCGGGAAGACACGGCCATCGGCGCCCTCTGGGCCATCGGCATGGCCATCGGCTTGCTGTTCATCGCCAAAACCCCGGGCTACATCGAGCCGATGAGCTATCTGTTCGGCAATATTCTGTTGATCTCGAAATTTGATCTCTGGATGGTGCTGGTGCTGGACGCGCTGGTGGTGGGAACCGCCACCCTGTTTTACCATAAATTTCTGGCCGTCTGTTTCGACGAGGAGTATGCCAGGCTGCGCGGGGTGCGCACCGACCTGTACTACCTGCTGCTCCTCTGCCTGACTGCCTTGACCGTGGTGCTGCTGGTCCGGGTGGTGGGGATTGTGATGGTCATTGCCCTGCTGACCCTGCCTGCGGCAGTGGCGAGCAACTTTGCCAAGGGGCTCTGGCAGATGATGGTGCTGGCCACCCTGTTTTGCATCGGTTTCATCGGCTCGGGGTTGGCGATCAGCTACAACTTCGATCTGCCCAGCGGCCCGACCATCATCGTGATTGCGGGGTTGATCTACCTGGCTGCCGCTTGCGTACGGCAATTCCGCAAGAACAGCAGGTTACGCTCCGCAGTTTAAAACTCACCTCGGCAAAATGTTGCCTTCCAGAATTCCCTGGTATCTCCCCCGCTACCCATCCAGAGGACTGGTGACGCCAAGCAGGTTTTTGCCCGCCACATGGGTGTATATCATAGTGGTTTGCAGATTGCTGTGGCCGAGCAGATTCTGGATCGTTCGGATATCGTAGCCCTTTTCGAGAAGATGGGTGGCGAAACTGTGACGAAGCGAATGTACCGAGGCGTTTCGTTCTACCCCGGCCTGGCGGGCCGCCCCCTTAAAAGAGCGTTGCAGGTTGGAGATGTGGATGTGGTGCCGCCGATGTTTGCCGGACCGAGGATCGTCGGACAAAGTCGGAGCAGGAAAAACCCAGAACCATGCCCATTCCCTGCCTGCATTGGGATATTTCCGCGCCAAGGCATCGGGCAGAGCCACCCCTTCGCCCTTGCCGTCGCGGAAGTCCTGATCAAAAATGAGACGAGCTTCGTCCAAGTGGCGCAACAGGTCATTCTTTAAAGACTCGGGCAGAACAGTGACCCGATCCTTATCTCCCTTACCGGAACGGACCGTCAGGGTGCCCCGCTCAAAGTCGAGATCCTTTGTGCGCAGATCGGCGCATTCCTGAATCCGCAAGCCGCATCCGTAGATCAGCTTGGCCATCAGCAAGTAAACGCCTTGCAGGTGCGCGAAGATACGCTGGATTTCCCGGCGGCTTAAAACCACCGGCAGACGACGCTTGGAACCGGCCCGCACGGTTTCACTGATATCGGTAAGATCTCGGTCGAGGACATGCCGGAATAAAAAGAGCAGAGCGCTGAAAGCTTGGTTTTGAGTCGAAGAGGAGACCGTCTTTTCAACAGCGAGATAACTGAGGAAGCGCTTGACGTCCGAAGAGTCGATTTCGAGGGGAGGTTTCCCCGCCAAAAACCCTCGAAATACCCGCAGCCATTGCAGGTATGATTTTTCAGTCCGCAGCGAACGGTGCCGCAGACGCAGAGCCTCGCGCATCAGCGTGGCCGCCTCTTGCCAAGATGCGGCGGAAGACGAAGCCGTTGCGCCGTTTGCCTCCGGGCCTGTCCGGGAGAGATGGAAGAGGAAAAGCCGGATCGCCTCCCGCGCCTGCTTGACCTGCCACTCTTCCTTGTTTTTACCCATAAACTGGAGAAAATCCTGCACCTGGCCTTCGTTGCTCGGCACGGAAGCGGATTTTTCACAAAAAGAAAGATAGTTGGCAACCCAGCGGAGAAAATAGGGGAGCTGTTTTTTCTGGACAAGCCGCCTATCCGTAAGATACGCTTCGAAATCATGCAGCGAGGTCATGGATAATTCTCCAGCGAGATTATCTAGCGCTAGATAATGATAAACATTTATCGTTATCTAGCGTCGGTGCGAGATAATGATAAAATAGGCTACATTTTATTGCAAGGAAAGTTGTTAGGCAGGCAAGAGGGTCACAAAATCTCGCGCTAGATAATAATATAGTTCGGCGGTGAAGATAGTACCCATGAACATGAAAATTATTGGGGAAAAGTAAAGATGTTCGATAGACTGATTCAAGAAATTCAAAGTTAAGAAGCATGGCGGCTCAAAATAACCAACTATATTTTTTTAAATGCTCAATTCCACTATTGTGTTGCAAGAAAACTTCTTTCTCTTGCCCCTTCATTCCCTAACTTTAACAGCACATTAATCGAATTTTCCTGAGAAATAAGAAGAAGTCTAACCTGTAGCAAAATTATTTGACTTTGCGCAGATGGTTGTGTATACAACTATCGTATGAAGTTTACATATAATCACAATCATTCTTTAGGGTATTTAAGTGGCTTGACAAATAGATTGCTTGGCAATCTACTCGCTAAGCGGTTCCAGGAAGCTGGAATCGACATGACATCCGAGCAGTGGGGAGCCATAATCGTGCTGCTTAATGGTGGGGCCATGACTCAGATGCACCTCGGAGAACAGCTATGCCTTGAAAAATCAAGTGTGAGTCGCCTGGTAAATGGACTTGAAAAACGAGGCTGGGTTGAACGAGCCAAGAACCTGAAGGATAACAGGCAGAATATCGTTACGCCGACACAGAAGGTTCTTGAGACGGCAGAACATTGTGCGGTTATAGCTAGGAGAATTCTTGAAGAAGCACAACGAGGTATGACTGAGGATGAGATGCTGGTCTTTAGGTCTCTCTTATCAAAAACTATAAAGAATCTAAAGAAACTGCAAAAATAGGTGATATTTTTTGCCCCGATATGCTGTAAGCATTAACATAGAACAATTTTTACTAATCCGGAGGTTGACATGATAAAACGTAATGCCCTGATTACTGGTGGTGCAAGAGGAATTGGTGCAGCGACGGCAAAATCTTTGGCTGAAGCTGGACATCGAATTTTTATTAACTTTGTGAACAGCACTAAGGTTGCAACAGACCTTGCCGAAGACATTAAGAGAAATGGGGGTGAAGCATTCCCTGTGCAGGCAGATGTTCGAGATGACAATCAAGTTAAAGCAATGTTTGATAAAATAAACAACCAATGCGGTGGGGTCGATATACTTGTATCAAACGCAAATATGAATTTTACAGCTAAGCCTTTTATGGAGCAAACATGGGAAGAATTTTCTCAAAAATTAAATGACGAAATGCATGCCTCGTATGTGACAGCAAAATATGCTGGCGAAAAGATGAAAGAAAAGCAATTTGGTCGCTTGATTTTTATCTCCAGTACATTATCTGAAAGTCCAGTACCAAGCTTTATTGCTCACGGTTCAGCAAAAGGAGCACTTGATAGTTTTAGTAAATACCTCGCTCAAGAACTAGGTCCTTATGGAATTACTTCAAATATTGTTGCCCCAGGACTGGTACTTACTGACGCAACAAAACATGCACCGGATGATTTTAAAGAGATGGTTCGAATGCATACACCAACTCAAAGGATTGCAGTCCCCGAAGATGTTGCTAATGTAATTACATTTTTAGCAAGTGATAACAGTTCCCATGTAACAGGCACGTACACCCCTGTGTGTGGCGGAGCTTATTTACCTTAATTTGAACAATGTCTTCTTGTTTATAGTGTTGCGGACACCTCTGGAACATTTTCACATCCAAAAGTAACATGTCCCAAAGATTATCAAAATAAAAGAGAGCGCCGAACCAGGCGCTTGAGTGGACGCGGTGATCTTCGGCGGCGCTGAAGCGGCAACTTCAGGTGGCGCGCCACTCAGCTCAACGTTGGGCTTCAAAACACACATACATCCCAAAAAGAGGAGGGTGTCATGGTATCAAACGAGACATTACTGCACTTGAGCGGCGGCTCTATTCTGTCGCAGGCAATCATCATTAATGCACTCCATGAGGCAAAAGTAATAGATAAGAAAATCATCATAGAAAAACTGCAATCTTGGGTAGAAGAGGCGCAGAAGCTAGATAACGACTTCCCGGATGACATCAAGCCTTTAGAATTACTTGCTTCCATACTCAGCGACGATAACCCTACCCCTCGTCCTGATTGGTTTCGAGGGGTGCTGTCGGGTGGAAAGAATTGAAAAAGGCATCTAACACAGAACGGGCATGGCGCACCTGGCAGCACGGTTCTCCGAGGGCAATAATGGCCAAGCCAGTCTTGCCAGTTTCTTTTTTATAAGGCTCAAGGCATCCCACACCAAAACCATTCTGCCCATTATGAGCATATGTTAGCACCGTTACCTCGATTTCTTGATTATAAACTGCCAATTCCTTCACCAGATCGCCAACAGTTTTAATCATGAAAAAGACCTCCTAAATAAAGTAGAAAGGGGCATAGCCCAACAATAAAATTAACCTGACCGCGTGAAGCTCCGCGTTGCTTCCTGCCAGTCCTCGGCGCGGCCAGGTTATCCTTGGCGTTATGCGGCACTCATCGAAATGGAGATTGAAAATGAACAGACTAACTAAACTCATCTTATTCGGGGCGGCTCTAGCTGCGTCTGTAGCTCACGCACAAGATCCGAAAGACATCCCACAAAAATCTGGGGTAACACCTACGGATCTCATAGTACGCGGAGTGGACGGCACAGCGAATCTGGACTTCACAGTCATAGATGTGAAGTACGAGCCAGGTGGTGTCAACCGTCGCCATTTTCATCCGGCGGCGGTCACCTTCTATGTAGTTTCTGGGACACCAGTTTTCCAGCAGGAGGGCAAGGAACCCATTACCCTAAAACCCGGTGACAGCCTACTCGTTCCGGCCGGCACCACTCATTCCCATTGGAACCCTAGTAAGACTGAAGGTGTTCGATGGCTGGAATTCATCGTGGCTGAAAAAGGTAAAGGAAGATCCATCCGAAAGCCTTGAATAGAAAGTTTCGCCTCATAATCACGAAAGGAAAATGTAACCGCGACCAGCCGCCTTTGGTCGTAAGCAGAAAAGTAGAGGCCCATGAAGTACACAACCAAGTGCCGCATAACCATGCGCTGCAGCGAACCCGGCATGACGTCGTGGTTTGCAATCCACGCGTCCCGTGCGCCGGGTCGCTGAGCTTGGGTCGTTAGGTGGTAAAAAGAAATAACAGCATGTCCTTCACATTATCCAAAGTTGTCCCCTGGGGAAGATCATATGAAGAATACATTTCAATGTTCTCATTATCCCCTTCTGAGCTTTCTAAACCCATTTTAGGGTGTAGCGATGGCCCAGCCAGTTTCAACAGCATTTTAAACAAACAAAACGGCTCAATTGTCTCTGTCGATCCACTCTACTCATGTACCCCTGAACAAATTCAAAAAAGAATAGACGAAACATACAACACAGTTCTCGAGCAAACCCGGGAAAATCAAAATGAATTTGTCTGGAACCACATCGCCACCGTCGAGGAATTAGGCAAAATCCGAATGGCAGCAATGAATGAGTTCATGAAAGATTATGAGAAAGGCAAAAAAGAAAAAAGGTATATAAATGCCTCCCTGCCTCAATTGCCATTCCGTGACAAAAAATTCAATATTGCCCTCTGTTCACATTTCCTATTTCTGTACAGTGAGCAATTAACTGAAAAATTTCATTTTGAATCAATTAAAGAGTTATGTAGAGTGGCTAAAATTGTAAAAATATTTCCGGTGCTTGAGCTTGGTTCTGTCAAATCACGCCACCTTGAAGCCATCATCAAAAGATTGGAAAAAGAAAATTTCCGAGTGAAATTGAAGAAAGTCGCCTATGAATTTCAGAAAGGTGGCAATGAAATGCTGGAAATAGCGAATTAAAACAACCACCTAACAATCCGCTCAAGCACGACGCGCGAGCACGCCAGTTTTAACGGCTTCGGCCAACTCACTACAACACGAACTTACTCAACCTCTGCTAGGCGCGCGTCTTAGCTTTGCGTTGGGCGTCATTAGTAAGCTCGCGAATTTAAGAAAGGTAAGAATATGAAATCAGTTGTTCTCAAAGATGGGTTTGGTATCGACAAGCTCACCATAACCCACGCGCCTTCGCCGGATATTGGGCCGGGAATGATTCTTGTCAGGATGAAGGCGGTCTCGCTCAATTATGTCGACCTCCTTCTGGTCAAAGGCCAGCTCAACCCCAATATCAAGCCCCCATTTATTCCCGTTTCGGATGGCGCGGGTATCATTGAAGAAGTCGGGCCTGACATCAAGGACTTCAAGCCGGGCGATCATGTAGCGACGACTTATATTCCGGAATGGATCGATGGGCGTTATACCCCGGAAAACTCCAGATTTGAAACCCGCCCTGGCTCAGGAACATCACCCGGACAACTTGTTGAATACAAGGTTTTTCGCAACAATGAGCTGATCAAAGTGCCGGAATCATTGAGCTTCGCGGAGTCTTCCACGCTTCCCATCGCTGCACTGACCGCCTGGAATGCGCTTGCGTATGGAAAAACCAAAGCCGGTGATACGGTATTGCTACATGGAACCGGCGGCGTTTCAATTTTTGCGCTTCAGTTTGCGAAAGCGATGGGCGCAAGGATAATCATTACGTCAAGCGATGACAAGAAACTGGCGAAGGCTCGTGAGCTTGGAGCCAATTACCTGATTAACTACAGGCAAACACCCGATTGGATTTCCGACGTATTCGCTATGACGGATGGTGAGGGTGCAGATGTTGTCGTTGAAACTGTGGGGGGAAGCAATCTTAATAAAAGTCTTGAGGCGCTAAGACTGGATGGGCATATTTCTGTCGTGGGCTTTCTGGATGGAGTGCAAAGTCCGATCAATTTGATTTCACTGAATCTGAAACGCGCCAAGATCAACGGATTGAGTGTTGGAAGCCGACAGGATTTTGCAGATATGCTGAAAGCTATCTCAGCAAATAAGATTCAGCCTGTTATTGACAGAACATTTCCGCTGGATCAAACAGCGGAAGCATTTTCTTATCTCGAATCAGCCAGGCATTTCGGCAAAATTGTGATCGAATTCTAGATCGAGAAAAAGTAATGGAAAGGGTATTTTATTACGTATGGCCGCCCAACAAGGCGTTTAACCTGGACGCGCGAAAACAGCGCGCCGGTTAACTCCGCGTTATGCCGAACTTAAAAGATAAGATACAAATGTGTTCACAAGGTCATTTAGCAACAAACAATTAATGTGGAGGCAGACGTTTGTTAACCTTACAGAATATCTCACTTATGTTAATTGCACTATTTGCAGGAGCAAGCTTTGTAATCCAGCAGGCAGTCAATTCAAATCTTCGTTTTGAAATTGGATCACCTTGGTGGGCTGGATTCTTTAGCTATCTTGGCGGCACAATCGTTATGCTCATTATGATTTTTTTGATGCGAGATCCAATTGTGACTGCCAACCTGACTTTACGTAGCTCATTATGGTCATGGACAGGAGGTCTGTTTGGAGCCATTTACATAGCTATTTCGATCCTGCTATTACCCCGACTGGGTATCTTCACCGTTGTCGCATTAATAGTAGTTGGCCAGTTAATAACATCAGTCGCATTTGACCATTTCGGCGTTATGAATGTGCCAATTCAACCCATAACTATTACACGAGGAATTGGCGCAGGATTTCTTTTAATCGGAGCAATATTGATTCGGTGGTAAATTTTATCCAGGCGATTATGTATAAAGAAATTAGGCATAACAAACGGCTGCACACGGAAAATCTGGCCTACGGCCAGTTTTCCGGTGAGCCTTCTCGTTGGCTCACAACGAATGAAGTGAACTTTTCAAAATTCGACAGTACAATCATTGAGGATATTGAGAGTGAGGAGAGAGCAAGAAATCTTTGATGATCTAACGTCTCTTTGTACACAGCCAGGATACGTTCATGCCATTTGCTGGTTTTGCTTCCGGGATAACCTCGTGAAGGTCGGTGAGAAATTAGAAGCGAAGAACCTCGAAAACCTGTACGGCTTTGATAGGTTGGTCCGTACCGAAATATCCACTTTGATCGGTCTAGCTCTAAAAGGTCCGATGGACCTCTCACTTCCCGCACCTGATACCTTGCAGGAGTACATCGAAAAAACCGAAACCCTCTTGCATGAGATTCATGAAGCGATGTGCGCACCCTGGCTCGCACATTTGACACCAGAAAAGATCAAAGGAGGCTTTGATCCATTCGCTAGTGGAGACTCTCTCCGGGAACCGATCTTCTACGGTAGCGAGTCGGCGTATGGATTTCAATATCGTGACTTTTCTGTCAGAAAATACCAAAAGGATGATGAATGGATCAAGAAAACGAAAGATTTCTCGATTCATACCGCAAGGGAAGTGGTAAAGGCAATATGCGATCTACAAGCAACCAAAATACCTCGAGTACTTGATTCCTTTGTGGATTTACCTCCCGAAGATTGGACACTAATCGAGGGCTTTAAATTTTCTGTAGAGGAACTAGCTGCTCATGCAGGTATTACCGAAGAGACTGCGGATGCGGTTGTCAAGGCCTTCGCTGTTCCGCAAGGCGAAATAAACACTGAATTTCAGTCGCTTAGTGATTTCAATATTGCTAACGCATTTCCACTAATCCCAACCAGCACAGGCTCATTCCTTCTATTTCAGCAATATAATATCCTCGAAGCCCTTTATGAGTCACCGTACTATTGGATGACCTCCGACAAAGCGTATTGGGGCACAGCAACCAAAAACCGAGGACTATTTACCGAGGAGTTCTGTAAGCAACGCCTATCGCAAGTATTCGGCAACAAACACGTTTTTGCAAATGTCGAAATTTACGAATCTAAAGGAAAACGTATCGGCGAGATTGATGTCCTCGTCGTCTTTGGTAACCGGTCAATTTTGTTGCAAGCAAAATCCAAAAAGCTGACACTTGAAGCTCGAAAAGGAAATGATCTGCAGATTAAGGACGACTTCAAGAAGAGCGTTCAAGATGCCTATGACCAAGGACTTATCTGTGCAAAAGCACTTGGCAATACCCAATACAAATTTGTTCCCAAAGATGGGAGCCCGATCAATCTGTCCGCATTCAAAGAGATTTACATCGTTTGCGTGGTGTCGGATCACTATCCTGCTCTTGCGTTCCAGGCAAGGCAGTTCCTAAAGTTTGAAACAACGGACCAAATAGCGCCGCCCTTCGTGATGGATATATTCACGCTCGATGCGCTAACTGAAATGGTTTCTACTCCTTTACAACTGCTGAGCTATGTTAACCGTCGCACGCGATATACAGGACGCCTTATGGCAACAAACGAGCTCACAGTTCTCTCGTACCATCTCAAATACAATCTCTGGTTACAGGACCGATATGACATGATCACGCTTGAGGATAACTTTTCAATAGACCTCGATGCGGCAATGATGGTTCGACGAGAAGGGTTTTCTGGAAAAGCAACTCCCGACGGTGTTTTGACTCGGCTTTCTAAGCTTTCACTGGGTAGATTAATAACATCGATTGAGCGAGAGCCTCATCCTGCCACTATTGCGTTGGGCTTCATGTTGCTTACTATCGGTGAAGATTCAGTTCGCAATATTAGTAGTGGCATAGACAAAATCGTTGGTGAAGCACAAAAGGATGGCCAACATCATGACTTCACAGTCGCCGTGGGTGAGTCCGATACTGGCTTCACGGTTCACTGCAATGACTATCCAAAAGAAATTTCTATGGCACGTCTCCGAGATTATTGTCAAAGACGTATGTACAAGCAGAAGGCAGGCACTTGGTTCGGCGTCTGCCTGTCACCTTATGATGGAGAACTAAGGTTTGTTGTAAACCTACAAAACAAGTGGCAGTACGATAAGGCTATGGAGGCCGCAACCCGACGAATGGCTGCACCGAGCAAAATGGCAGATATTCTCAAAAAATCACGAAAGAAACGCAAGCCTGGAAGAAACGATCCTTGCTCCTGCGGAAGTGGGAAAAAGTACAAGAAATGCTGCTTGCCATAGGCCTCGTAATACTGGAGAAAAGACCAGATGTAAGGTCAAAACACAAGAGATAAAAGGGCCATATAATTTCAAGGAATAAGTATTTAATACAAATAGTTCCAACAATAAAATGCACCGGATAAACCGGTGATTTTCACGTTGGGCGTCATGCCGGCTCGCCATTTTTTACCAAAGGGGAACATAAATGGAACGTGATAGCCAGCAAACCCTCCTCGCGCAGCAACTTGAACATGACCGACAGATGAGGGTCTCTGACCGCCTTCACGATCTCATTGGACAGGGAGCGAAAGGATTGGCTTTTTTGAATGGAGGTGCGGTTGTAGCTATGCTCGCCTTCATTCAAGCTCTGGTCGACAAGCCCGTGTACTGCTGTTTCAAATCCTATGCACTTAGCGCATTGTCATTTTTCCTCTTGGGAGCATTTTCTTCCGCCATCGTATTTTTCTTTCATTACAAGGCCATTCGTGACGCTTACACAAATGCTAATCCTAACGGCTGGGAAACTTTGCACAAAATTGTTTGGGGGATTCTTATTTTCTCTACCGCTTGCGCGTTCATTGGCGGTGGTTTAGTAGCCGTCGGCATATATGTCGCTGTCTAAAACGCCCAACCCATCAGTCGAGAGGGACTGCGCAAAAGCGCGCAGCCCCTCACTTTTACGTTATAAATAAAAACAATGACACCTGCACAACTAAAAGAGGTAGTAATTGAGTCACTCTCAAAATTATGTGAAAATGATTATCTATTAATTGAAAGTTCTGTCAAAGAAGAATGTATCAATCACAAATTCGCTCAATATATCGAGTATATTACTAAACAATCATTACCTCATATTGATGTTGATGTTGATGTTGAATATAATAAGTATGAACATGATCCAAAAAAAATGATGGGGCAAACCCCTATCCGCCCAGACATAATAGTCCACAAAAGACAAAGCGGTAACTCAAACAACTATTTGGCTATTGAAGCAAAAAAAGAGTATTCAAGCAAACACGACAAAGAAAAAATAGAACACCTAGTTCTATCAGAAAATTTTAATTACTCTCTAGGTTGCCTTGTATCTTATCAACCAGATAGAGAGTATCTAATAATTCAATTTCTTGTGCCTAGTTCAAATGATTGGGAAAAATTGAAATACAGAAAACAACCATTTGAAATATTATAATTTTTTATAACCACCAGCTCCACTCGGACCCCGCAAACAGCGCGGGTCCGGTGAGCCGGACGTTAGACAGCAGAGGCATCGATTGGTATTGGAGGTTGCCGCCAGTTATCATGCCACCCGCGACAGTGGCTGAAGTTCGATGGGAATCAGCAATTCGCATAGAGCATATACTCTTCACCGCCGATAATATAGCCGTTCTTGGGCAGAAACGCATTATCGAGAATGTGGGAGTGGACCGGATTGTAATAGATGACGGCAATCTCCCGTGGTTTTCTTTGCAGCGATTTCTTTATATTTTTCACAACCGCTTCAAGAACAACATCGTCAAAGGGATTGAAGAAGAAAAACACATTCTGATCGTCCTTGATCTCGTAATGGGTGACATCCCCCTCGATCACCGAGATATCCAATCGCGATCCGGTTGCCTGCTCCACGATCTTGATATTATTGTGCGCTATGGCGCAGAGTTCCGGGGAAAATTCAATCCCCACCGCCTTTTTTATCCCCCGCAACACCGCAAGCAGCAAGACCCGCCCTTTGCCGCAGCCGAAATCCACCAGCACACTTTCCGGCGGGAGCGGCACCCTCTCCAGCAACCGATTGAACGACAGGGCCATGGTCGGCTGATAAAACGAGCCGTGCTCCTTGTTCTCCCCGGTGACGGTGAGATCGTGCAGGCTGATTTTATTCCTCGTGTCGGTCTTGTATTTGAAGTCAAAATGGAAATCGACCATCCTGTTAAAGATGATGCTCAGGGTGCGGACGAGTCCTTTTTCTTGTATATGCAGCCAGATATTTGTCAGCAGATCCATTGAGTTCCCTTACAAATTAATTGTTTTCCTGATTAGCGTTAATCTTCCGCAAATTCCCTCGCCCTCGAGGGAGAGGGTCAGGGAGAGGGTGAACAGCCGCCGTGTACCCCCTCTCCCCAGCCCTCTCCCCCACCAAAACGGGGGAGAGGGAGCATTTCGTAGGGGCTCTCCGATGTACAAATTACGTCTTGCGGAAGATTAGCGCTAATCAGGATTGTTTTCTACTGACCCGGCGGTTATCGCCGCCCCAGCCGGACCAACCCGGAGATATGCGCGCCGATTTCGCGCAGGCGAGCCAGCACCGCATCCTCGTCCATGGTGAGCAGTTTCCGATCCCGCATCACCACCCGGCCGTTGATCACCGAATGCGCCACATCCGCGCCGGTGGCCGCATAGACCAAATGCGAGGGGATGTTGTACATCGGGGTCAGATGCGGCTTGTTCATATCCAGCACGATGAGATCCGCCTTTTTCCCCACCTCCAGGCTGCCGATCAGGCTTTCCGCCCCCAGCAGCTTGGCGCCGCCCAGGGTGGCCATGCGCAGAGTGGTTTCGGCGCTCATCACCGTGGGGTCGAGGCGATGCACCTTGTGCAGCTTGGCCGCAGTGTCCATCTCGCCGAACATATCCACATCGTTGTTGCTGGCCGCGCCGTCGGTGCCCAACCCCACCGTGACCCCGGCCGCCAGCAGCTCCGGGATCGGCGCCACGCCCGAAGCAAGTTTCATGTTGCTTTCCGGGCAATGGGCCACCTTAACGCCCCGCTGGGCAAGGAGGTCGATCTCCGGTTCGGTCAGCACCACGCAATGGTCCGCCACCACCTGACTGTCGAGAATCCCCAGGGCATCCAGGTGCATGACCGGGGTGTGCCCGTATTTGGCCCGGCACCCCTCCACCTCGTCCCTGGTTTCGGAGAGATGGATCACATAGGCGGCTCCGTGCTTTTCCGCCACGGTCTTGAGCCGTTTGAGCAGATCCGGGGAGCAGGTGTACACGGCATGCGGGTCAACGGTAATGGAGATGAGCGGATGATTGCGATATTGAGCCATCAGCTCTTCCAGGTACACGATGCCGTTTTCCGGCGCGCCGTAGTTGGGCGAGGGAAAATCGTACAGCACCTCGCCCAGCCAGCCGCGCATCCCGGAATCCGCCGTGGCCCGGGCCACCTCTTTGGCAAAGAGGTACATGTCGCAGAAGCTGGTGGTGCCGGACTTGATCATTTCGGCCATGGAAAGCAGCGAAGAGTGATAGACCATCTCGGCATCGAGGTTCCCCTCCACCGGAAAGATGTACTCGGTAAGCCAGGTCATCAGGGGCAGGTCATCGGCCAGCCCGCGAAAGCAGGCCATGGCCGCGTGGGTGTGACTGTTGACCAAGCCGGGCATGACCAGGCCGTGGGGCTGGACGAGCTGCTCCGCCCCGGGGTACTTGCCAAGCATGGCTGCCCGCTCCCCCACCTCGACAATGGTGTCGCCGGCAATGGCCACGGCGCCGTCTTCGATCACGGTGTTGCTCTGGTCCAGGGTCAGGATCTGGCCGCAGACCAGCAGAGTTGCTTTAGTGTTCATGAATCCCTCTCTAAATCTGTAAACAAAAAGCACGGCTCAATCACTGAAAGGGTAAACGCTCAACAGTGCCGCAGATGCGCGGAAGAGCCCGGCGAAGTGTGCTAGTGCACATGAGCCGGGCGATGACAAAGCAGATGTGGTGCTGCTGAGCGTTTACCTAAATTTCAGGCAGCACCGCGAGAAGCAGCCGCGTCAAGCGGTCTTCCGCCCGTTTGGTTTCCTCGATGATCTCTTCCAGGATGATGGGCTTGAGATTGTCCGGATCATTGACGTTTGCCACCACCGAAAGGCCCAAGACCCGCATCCCGGCATGGATGGCCACGATCACCTCGGGCACGGTGGACATGCCCACAGCGTCGGCGCCGCATTGCCGGAGATAGCGGGTTTCCGCCGGGGTTTCCAGGCTAGGGCCGGGAATGGCCACATAGACGCCGGTGGCAACCTGAGCGATCTGCTCCCTGGCCGCGCAGGCCAGGGTTGTATCGATCAAGCTCCGGTCATAGGGGGCGGAAAGATCTGGGAAGCGCGGACCCCAGGCGTCAACATTGGGGCCGCGCAGGGGATTGTCCGGGATGAAGTTCAGATGATCGCGCACCACCATCACGGTGCCGGCAGCGAAGGCCGGGTTGAGGCCGCCTGCCGAGTTGGAGACAATAAGGGTTTTCGCCCCAAGCAGAGCGAGAACCCGGATCGGCATGGTCAACTCACGGGCCGAATACCCCTCGTAATAATGAAACCTGCCCTGCAGCACGGCCACCGGCCTGTCGCAGAGCCTGCCGAAGATAAGATTACCGGCATGGCTGGCCACGGTTGCCTTGGGAAAATTGGGAATCCCGCCATAGGGCAGGACAAGCGGCGATTCAATTTGTTCTCCCAGGCCGCTCAGGCCGGTGCCGAGCACCAGGACAATCTCCGGCGGTTCCACCATCTTGTCCCGTAAAAAACCGACAGCCTCATCAACCCTCTGTTTGAAACTTTCCATTCCCCTCCGCCCCTGCTGAATGATCAAAAAAAGACAACAAGGCCGCGGCCAAGGTCAGCGCCTTGCCGGAACCACTTGCTGCATGCACTTGTTTACCCGATTGAAACGGAGATGGGAAGGCGGATGGTAAAGGTCGTGCCCTGGCCGGGCGTGGATGCAAAGGAGAGGCTGCCGCCATGGGTTTCTTCGATGATCTGCTTGCAGGAGATAAGGCCGATCCCATTGCCGTCGCCCTTGGTGGTAAAATGGGGCTGGAAGATTTTTTCCCGGACCTCATCGGAAATACCATGCCCCTGGTCGATGATCTTGACCACTGCCTCGTCCGCCTCGCGGGAAAGGGCAATGGCAATAAGCCCCCCGGCCTCGCTGGCCTGGGCGGCATTGACCACCAGATTTGAAAACACCCGGCAGAGACCGAGGGAAGAAAAAGGGAATTCCGGCAGACTGCCTGTCACCTCGACCCGAATCCCACGACCGCCAATGTCCGGATGGACCATCCAGGCCGATTCCAGAAGATCAGCGATCAACTTGTCCAAGGAGTCGGTATGGATCGGGGTGGCAACCTGGCGCCGTCGGGCCTGGGCCAGGGCATTTTCCATGAGCACGAGCAGGTCTCCCCGCGCCTTGACCATGCAGGCAAGATATCTGTTTCCGGCAAGTCCGGGCACGGTTTTCTCCAAAACCTCCAGCAGATGAAAGGGAGTAAGCAGGTTCTTCATATCATGGACCATGATATTGATCTGCTCATAATCATGTCCGAGAATGTGAAGATCGCGACGAACCCGCTGGCTCAGGGTCCGCATCATGGCGACCAGCGATTTCGGCTGCCGGGAGAAATACTCATGGAACACTGCCAGGGGAACCTGCAGAAGCAGGGATTCTTCCAGAGTCGCGACGCTGGCGGAACGGGGCTGGTTTTCGATGATGGCCATTTCGCCGAAATAGTCGCCGGGCTTGATGACATCAATCACCCGGTTGCCGCGAAAAATCTTGACCATGCCCCGCAGGACGAGATACATATCCTGCCCGGGCTCGCCCTCATGGAAGAGAATCTCTCCCTTGGCTACCTGCACCTCCCTGGCCTTTTCCAGAAAAGCCGCAAGCTCTTCATCGGAAAAGAAATGGAACAGGTCTATCGTGCGCAAAAAATGCAGGAGTTCGGTTGGATTCACTGCACCCTCGTTCAGTTGACTTCCAACTGCTTTTTTTCAACGACCACTCATCTATCCGTCTCACTATAGCAGAGAAAAGACGCGTCTCCCTTGAAAAAACCGCTTCCCCTGAAAAATTACAGGGCGTGCTGCTCGACAAATGCCTTTACAGCCCCGACCTCGGCCGGGATCACCTCACAGCGGGTTTCCTTGTCGGCCAGATCGGCAAGGCTTGGCGGCAGCTCAGGCTCGTGGCCGATGGCGCGTTCGACGGCCGCGCCAAACTTGGCCGGATGGGCAGTGGCTAGGCAGATCATCGGCACTCCCTCCTCACGTCCAGCCAGGCCGGCCTTGACGCCCACGGCGGTATGCGGATCGAGCACATAGCCGTGCTGCTGGTAAAAATCGCGGATGGTGGCGATGGTTTCCTCTTCATTCACGCTGCGCGAGGCAAAATCCGCCCGCACCCGTTCCTGGGCAAGCTCGTCGAACTGGAGGCTGCCGCTGACCGCGAAGCGATCCATGTCCTGGCGGGTCCGTTCGGCATCCTCGCCGTTTAAGTAGTAAAGATACCGTTCGAAATTGCTGGCCACCTGAATGTCCATGGAGGGGCTTGAGGTTTGCGCCACCGCGCCCAGGGAATAATCGCCGTTTAAAATAAAACGGGTCAGCAGGTTGTTCTCGTTGGTGGCCAGAATCAGGTGGCGGATCTGATTGGGCAGCATGCGCCGGGCCACAAAGCCTGCGAAGATATCGCCGAAGTTGCCGGTGGGCACCGAGAAATCAACCTTGTCCACTCCAGCGCTCGCGGTAATCTTGAGCGCGGCATGGATATAGTAGACAACCTGGGCCACAATCCGGGCCCAATTGATGGAATTGACCGCGCCCAGCTGATGCTTCTCCTTGAAAGCCAGATCGTTGAAGATGGTCTTGACTATTGCCTGCCCGTCGTCAAAGGTGCCGCGCACCGCCAGATTGAAGACATTGGCGTCGGTGACCGTGGTCATCTGCAGTTCCTGAATGGGACTGACCCGATTGTGGGGGTGCAAAATAAAGATGTTGATCCGCTCCTTGCCGCGCACCCCGTAGATCGCCGCACTTCCGGTGTCGCCGGAGGTGGCGCCGAGGATGTTCATCTTGCCGCCGGACTCCTTGAGCAGGTACTCAAAGACATTGCCCAAAAATTGCAGGGCCACGTCCTTGAAGGCCAGGGTCGGCCCGTGGAACAGCTCAAGGATGTAGCAGTCGCCCTGCTTGACCAGCGGGGTGATCTCCGGGTGGTTGAAGGTTTGATACGATCGTGCCACCAGCTCGCGCAGGTCGTTTGCAGGAATATCGTCGATGAAAAGGCCGAGCACCGCGGTTGCCAGCTCCGGATAGCTGAGCTGGCGCCATTGGACCAGGGTTTCGGCGGAAATCTCGGGAATCGAGGTGGGCAGCAGCAGGCCGCCGTCGGTGGCCAGGCCCATCATCACGGCCTGTTTGAAGGATACGGGGGCAATGCCGCCCCTGGTGCTGATGTATTGCATTATAAATTACCCCTGAACACTCTTGTTCGTCGTTACTCTAACTTTTCCGCCTTTTTATTTCTGGACGTGTCACTACACAACAGCAGGTGCTTCGACAAGGCCCTCTTGAGCTTGTCGAAAGGCTCAGCACGAACGGAATTTCAATATATTAAGAAAATCACCGTTCACCCTGAGCCTGTCGAAGGGCTTTTTAGAAAATTATCATTATGTTATTT
This sequence comes from Hydrosulfovibrio ferrireducens, assembly GCF_046883345.1. NCBI lineage: Bacteria > Pseudomonadati > Thermodesulfobacteriota > Desulfobulbia > Desulfobulbales > Desulfobulbaceae > Hydrosulfovibrio > Hydrosulfovibrio ferrireducens. Next base: position 153,009 of record NZ_JALKCW010000013.1, read on the forward strand.
CCGCACCAGCAGGCTGGCGCTTTCCATCTCAGCCGGAATCGGCAGCCCCATGAGGTCGAGAATGGTGGGGGCGATATTGGTCAGGGTGCCGCCATCCTTCAGACCAAGGCCGGGCTGATTGCCGAGCATGACCAGGGGCACCGGGTTGGTGGAATGCGCTGTCACCGGGCCGCCGGTCTTTTTATTGATCATGACCTCGGCATTGCCGTGGTCCGCGGTGATCAGCACCACCCCGCCGAGTTCGGTGAAACGCTCGGCCACTTGGCCAATGCACCTATCCACGGTCTCGACCGCAGCGATGGCCGCGGGCATGATCCCGCTATGCCCCACCATGTCGCAGTTGGCGAAGTTGAGCACCACCAGGCTGTACGGGTTGTCCGCAAGCCGGCGCAGCAGCTCCCCGGTCACTGCTTCCGCGCTCATCTCCGGCTTCAGATCGTAGGTGGCCACCTCGCGGGGGGATGGGAGCAGCGCCCTGTCCTCCAGCGCAAAGGGGGCTTCCCGGCCGCCATTGAAAAAGTAGGTGACGTGGGCGTATTTTTCCGTCTCGGCGATGCGGAGCTGCCGCAAGCCGTGACTGCTGACCTCTTCTCCCAGAATATGAGTAAGGGGTACCGGGGGAAAGGCCACGGGCAAAGCAAAATCCTTCTCGTACACCGTGAAGGTGAGATATTCGGCCAAACAAGGACGGTGCCGCACCGGGAACCCGGCAAAATTCGGGTCGACAAAGACATGGGTCATCTGCCTGGCCCGATCGGCCCGGAAGTTGAAAAAAATCACCGAATCCCCATCGTTGATGGTAGCCACCGGCTGCCCGTTGTTGGTGATCACCGTGGGGTTGATGAACTCATCGTTTTCGCCGCGGTCATAGGCCGCGGCCACAGCCTCCCCTCCGTCCGTGGCCGTATGCTGGGCCCGGCCATCCACCATGGCCTGCCAGGCCAGGGAGACCCGGTCCCAGCGATTGTCGCGATCCATGGCATAGTAGCGGCCGCACACCGAAGCGACCCGGCCCACGCCGATACGTTTCATGGCCTCTCCAAGCTCAGCCATGTACCCCCCACCGCTCCGGGGCGGGGTGTCGCGGCCATCCATGAAGGCGTGGACATACACCTTGGCAAGGCCCAGTTGTTTGGCCATTTCCAAAAGCGCGATGAGATGACGGATGTGGCTGTGCACCCCGCCGTCGGAAACAAGGCCGAGCAGATGCACCGCCGTGCCCTGCCCAGCGGCGCGGCAGAAAACCTTGGCCAGCTCCTCGTTCTTGAAGAAATCCCGGTTTTCGATATCCCGGTTGATCCGGGTGAAATCCTGGTAAACAATGCGGCCGGCGCCGATATTGAGATGCCCCACCTCGGAGTTGCCCATCTGCCCTTCCGGCAGACCCACCGCGCCATTATGGGCAACCAGGGTGGTGGCGGGCTGACTGGCCTGCCAGCGGTCCATGTTGGGCGTTCTGGCAAGATGGATGGCGTTGCCCTCCCACGGCTCCCCGATTCCCCAGCCGTCGAGAATGGCCAGCAACACCGGCGTGATCTTTTTCATCGTTTCTCCCGTGCCTCGATCTGCTTCAGGACGCTGCTTCCGGGGTTATCTCCACCCTGGGTGCGTCGTGCCACAGCCCTTCAATATCGTAAAATCTGCGGTCTTCGTTGTAAAAAATATGCACGACCACATCGTTATAATCGAGCAGAACCCAATGCCCCTCGCCCAGGCCCTCGGTGTTGCCGGTCTTGACGTTTTTGTGACGCAGGGCCACGTCCACGGACTGGGCCAACCCCTGCACGTGGCGGGTGGAGCGTCCGCTCATGATGACGAAAAAATCAGTAAAGGAAGACAGGCCACGCACATCAAGAACGACCAGGTCCTCCGCTTTTTTTTCCAGGGCTGCCAGGGCTGCAAAACGAGCCAGCTCCATACTTGACGCATCCTGAATATCCTTATGGACCTTTTTCATTGTGACTCCTTGTTGGGGTAGGCGCCCATGGTTCGCCATGAACAAAATGGGAGCGCTATCATACTACAACAACGGCTAATCTGGCAATCGGTTAGTTCCGTAAGCAATCACAGGGCAGTGCAGATGCGCCGTCCTGTGATCGCTTACAAGGTTGTCGGCGGGAAAGAGCTGTGTTAGATTGTTACACGCTTTCACCTGACAATCCAGCTTGAGGAATAACGATGCGCGACAGAATTCTGGCGGCTCTGGCAAAGATTCGCCCCACGCTCCAGGCGGACGGAGGCGATGTGACCCTGGTTGATGTGAGCAAGGACGGGGTGGTCACGGTCCAGTTGACCGGGGCTTGCAAGGAATGCCCCATGTCCAGAAATACGCTCAAAAACGGGATTGAAAAATTCTTGAAAGGCGAAGTTCCGGAGGTCCGTTCCGTGGAATCCGTTTGACCTGGCCGGAGTTGTTGCCTTATTTATGATATCCGGTTCCGGCCTTGATGGAAAACGCCCGGTACAACTGTTCGAGCACCAGCATTCGAGCCATCTCGTGGGTAAAGGTCATCCGCGAGAGCGATAAGACATAATCCGCCTTTTCAACAAGCTTCGGCGCAAGGCCGGTGGGACCGCCGATCAAAAAGGCAATCTCCCGCACCCCCTGATCCTCCCAGCGGCAAAGCAGATCGGCCAGCTCTTCCGAGCTGAGCTGCTGTCCTAACGGAGCCAGAGCTACGACTTTGGCAGATTGCGGAACACTGCCAAACAATATTTGCGCTTCCTCGTTCTGCAGCCGCGCCGCATCTTCCTTGGCCCCGCTCTTCTTTTCCTTCAAAACCGGCAGCTCAAGCTGGACAAAACGCCTGAGCCGCCCGGCAAAATCATCGATTCCGGCGCCAAGGTACTGCTCCCTGGTTTTGCCCAAGAGCGGCAGGATGATCTTCACCTTCCCCTACTTTCCCGCATCCTGCTGCTTGAGAAGCTCGGCAAACCGGGAGCGAAATTCCTCATAGCCGAGCTCTCCTTTAATGCCGGGGCAGGATTGGCGGATGGCCTCGAAATTGTTCTGGTCGGTGAGCATGCTGGGATGCAGGGGCCATTGCCGGCAACGCCAAGGCTTGCCTTCATGCACCGTGCAGCCTTCGTTAAAAAAGATGCAGTGACCATCCACGATCTTCATCTGCACCACCTTGCCGGTAAGTCGCAGATATTTCTCCTGCACTTCGGCAATGGGCAGATGCAGATAGGCGACCAGCCGGGCGACATCATCGGGGTCCAGAGAGACCGTGGTTTCGCCCTGACAGCAATGGCCGCACTGCCGACACTGAAAAATTTCCTGTTCCTCAACCATATTCAATCACCTGCCCTTGCCTTATTTTTCACCAGCACCATGTTCCAGGCGCATTTCAGCGCAAAAACATACACCAATTACGTCAAAGCCGCCGCAATTTCCCGAAAGCTGTTCAAGCCCGCCTCAAGATTGTCGATGATCTCCCCGGCCAACACGTCCGGCTCGGGCAGGTTGTCCAGATCGGCCAGGCTCTTGTCTTTGAGCCAGAAGATGTCCAGGCTGGTTTTATCACGACCGATGATCTGCTCGTAGCCGAATCTGCGCCAGCGCCCTTCCGGATTGTCCTGCTCGCTCCACAGTTCCTTGCGCGCCTGGCGGTTTTCCGGGTTGTAGCAAGCGATGAACTCCTGCAAATCCGCAAAGCGCAGCGGTTTCTTTTTCAGGGTGTGGTGGATGTTGGTGCGATAGTCGTAGTACCAGACCTCCTTGGTCCACGGCTCTTTGGAGGCAGCACGGTTGTCGAAGAACAGGACATTGGCCTTCACCCCGTTGGCGTAAAAGATGCCGGTGGGCAGACGCAGGATGGTGTGCAGCTCGGTGGTTTCCAGCAGCTTTTTGCGCACCGTCTCACCCGCGCCGCCCTCGAACAGCACGTTGTCCGGCACCACCACCGCCGCGCGCCCGGTGGTTTTCAGCATGGTACGGATGTGCTGCACGAAGTTGAGCTGCTTGTTGGAGGTGGTAGCCCAGAAATCCTGACGGTTGTAGGTCAGGTCGTCTTTTTCCTGCTCACCCTCCTCGTTGGTGAAGCTCATCGAGCTTTTCTTGCCGAATGGCGGATTGGCCAGCACGTAGTCGAAACGCTGGCCGCTGTCAGCCACCAGCGCATCGTTGGACGACACCATGCTCTCGCCGTCGATCTCGCCGATGTTGTGCAGAAACATGTTCATCAAGGCCAGGCGGCGGGTGCCCGCGACAATCTCGTTGCCGAAAAAGGTTTCGTGCTTGAGAAAGGCCTTCTGCGTCTTGTCCAGCCGGTGGGCAGCCACCAGAAAATCATAGGCCGCCAGAAAAAAACCGCCCGTGCCGCAGGCCGGGTCGGCGATGGTCTTGCCCGGCTCCGGCCGCACGCACTCCACCATGGCACGGATCAGGGCGCGCGGCGTGAAGTACTGCCCTGCCCCGGATTTGGTGTCCTCGGCGTTTTTCTCCAGCAACCCCTCGTAGATGTCGCCCTTCACATCCGCGCCCATGGTCACCCATTGGGTTTCGTTCACCATGTCGATCAGGCGATAGAGCTTGGCCGGGTCCTGGATCTTGTTCTGGGCCTTGGTGAAGATCTGCCCCAGCATCCCCGGCTTGTTGCCCAGCTCACGGAGTAGGGTCACGTAATGTACCTCCAACTCCGCGCCGCGCATGGGCTTGAGGCTCTGCCAATTGTACTCGGTGGGAATACCCACCTTGCGGTTGTAGGGCGGCCGGCTATACTCGTCCGCCATCTTGAGGAAGATCAGATAGGTGAGCTGCTCCAAATAGTCGCCATAGCTCACCCCGTCGTCGCGCAACGTGGTGCAGAAACTCCAAACCTTGGAGATAATGGCTGCGGGGGTCATGTCTTAACCTCGAATAGGCTGTCATTCCGTCCACTATGCCCGTCATTCCCGCGCAGGCGGGAATCCAGTTTTTGAATGACTGCTCTGTTTAAAGCAACTCTTCCCACAAATCTTTCCATGTCGGATTCGTCTTCTCGATCAAATTTATTTTCCATTGCCTGTTCCATTTCTTGAGCTGCTTCTCTCGCTGAATCGCTAACAGCATCTGTTCATGAAATTCGTAATACGCCAGTGAATGAACCGCATATTTCTCTGCAAATCCTTCAACCAGATCATTTTTGTGCTGCCAAATGCGCTACACAAGATTGCTGGTTACACCGATATAAAGCGTGCCATTATATCCGCTCGTCAGAATATAAACCGCAGGGTGTTTTTCCATAAAACGCCCGTCATTCCCGCGCAGGTGGGAAGCCATTCGGTTTAAAAGCTGGATTCCCGCCTGCGCGGGAATGACGGATTATTTGTATTTTGTGCATGTCTTAACCTCGAATCAGATTCATGATCAAATGAATCATCAGTTGTTTTTGGCCGGGATCGCTTTGCGCCACCAGCAAGGCGATTGCCGCCAGGGCGTTGTCGTTGATCTTCAACTCGCCGTCGGTTTTGAGATGGTGCTGGTTGCGCTGCAAAAACCAGATAAACAGAAAGGCGCCGATGCGTTTGTTGCCGTCGGAAAACGGATGATTCTTGATGACGAAATACAGCAGATGCGCAGCCTGCTCCTCGATGCTGGGATAAAGAAACTCCCCGCCAAACGACTGCACGATGTTGCCGAGAATACCGGCAAAACTGTCGTCCTTTTGGTTGCCAAAAAGCTCGGAGGCTTCGTTTTTCGCCATCAAATCCGCCTTGAGCGCGGCAATGCCCGCCACCGCTTCCGCAGGCTGAATTTCATAGCGTATCGCCGTGGCAAAATCACCCAGCGGCAGCCGCTCGCTGTCGAACTGGTTGAGCAGCACAAAGGTGCGGGCATACCCGGCAATCACGCTCACCAGCCCGCGCGCCTCCGGCAGGCTGGCCTGCTCGATCAGATTTTGCTGAAACAGGGTCAGGGTTCGCTCAAGCTGCTTGATATGTTCTTGCTGGGTTTGCAGACGTTGGGTGTTCAGGGTATAGCCTTGCACCAGATGTTGCCTCAGCACATTGGTTGCCCAACGTCTGAATTGCACACCACGTTCCGATTTGATGCGATAACCGACCGAGATGACAACATCAAGGTCATAAAAAACGACCGGCCTGTCGGAATTTGCAATTTGCATTTTTTGCAAATTGCTTTTTTGGGAAATTTCCCCTTCAGTTAAGGCGTTGCTAATATGGCGCGAAATAACTGAAACATCCCGCCCAAACAACTCCACCATCTGCCCCTGCGATAGCCACACCGTATCCTGCTCAAGCGTCACATCAAGCTGTACTTGACCATCTGCAGTCTGATAAATAGCGACTTGCGCTTCTATTTGGCTCATGGCTTCACCTCACTATTAGGCAACTATACGGAAATTCCGTATAGTTCAAATTTGCAATATGCATTTCTTGCATATTACTTCCTCCCTGCCGTCTTGTGGGACTTGGCGGCAGTATGTGCATTTTTTGCACCTACTGCCCGCTCCGCCTTGATCCGCGCCAGCAGGGCCGAGGCGGGTTCGTCATGCGGGTCTTGTTCCACCAGTTGGCCGGAGAAAGCTTTTTTCAGGATGGATTGGCGCAGGGCTTCGGCTTGTTGCAGGGAGGTGGTGATGGTTTGGTCGAGTTGGTCAACTTCGGAAAGGCGCGCTTCGATTTCTAGCAAGATTTGTTTTTGCTCACTTTGACAAACAATGACTACCGGCAAATTTGCCAATACAGTTAAGTTGATTGACGCCAAGTTTGTCGTTTGCTTGGCGTGTCGAAAGAAATATTTCTTCGCGCTTTTTGTCTGGGAGTATAGCGAAAGAATTTCGGGGATAATTACACCACCAAATACCCGAGCCCTAAAAATGTGGTTTTGGTGAATGCATGCCTCAATCTGACTGCGCCACACTGCGCCCCTGCCAAGCTTATCTTTGTCTCCACCTTCAGTGTAAAGAACATCACCGAATTCCAATAGATATTTGTCTTTGTCCCGCGTTTCAACTTCAATATTCTTAATCTCCGTTAAATCGAGGTATCCGTCCTGGACATTTGCAACCCGCAGATATGGCAGAGATATTTTTTCTTTTCCATCAAGATTTTTTCCTTTTGTAACGCCTCCAATTAACTCCGCAATATTTCCAAGCTTTTCCCACCCCCACCCCTCCGGCAATTCAGGCAATTCATCCAGTTCTTCGGCGGTGAGCGGTTCCAGGGGTTTCGGGGCTTTAGGCTTGCTGCCCTGTTTGCCTGCGGCTTCCCAGTCGGCGAGTTGTTGCTGAAAGCGTTGGCCGCGTTCCTGCTGGATGCGCTTGAGCAAGGCCTCGGCGGTTTCAACCCTCCGGTCATTCCCGCCCCCCATACTGTCATTCCCGCGCAGGCGGGAATCCAGCTTTTCGTTTGAATGGATTCCCGCCTGCGCGGGAATGACGGAATTCTCCGCGCGCCACTGGGCGGTGAGTTTGCCCTCGAAGGCGTGTTTCAGCAAGGCCTGGCGATACACCTTGAGCTGCGCCTGGGCGGTTTTCAGGTTCTCGATGCCCTTGTCCAGCTCGGAAAACAGCTCCTCGATCTTGGCGACGATGCGGTGTTGTTCGTTGAGCGGGGGAATGGGTAATTGGGCATGCGCAATTTCATGCTTAGCAAATCCATTTTGGGCAGATCGCGAAATCATTTTCAGAGGCGATTGGAGAACCGACGTCTTCAATAAGTAAAATAAATACTTATTAAAGAACAGCCTCTTGTCAAAAATGGTTTTGGCGAGTGCAACGTTATACGCACCCTCCAACCCGGTTAAGATTCTCCCAAGAGAAGCGCCATACCTTGCAATTAACACGTCATCTTTCGTACAAAACTTGGTTACTTTATTCTTTGGGACATAGGTCGGGACCGTCTTTTCACCAAAATCTCGTATTTGCAGCAATTGAACAAAATCGCCATGAGGTTCATAGATGAATTCGGATTTTGGTGGCTGACTTCCGCCTTGGACATCCATCACATCACCAAGTTTCTGGACCGCCCAACTTTGAGGGTATGTCGTTTTCATACTCACGCCACCAGCACTTCATTCAACTCATCCAGCAGCGTATCCATCCGCGCCCCAAACAACTGGTACATCCTGCCCAGCCCGCCCTGCCCGTCAAAGGGCGACATCTCCAGATCGTCGCGCTCGATATGAAAGGAGTTGGCCACATGGTCACGGACCATGCGCAGCCACTCCATCTGGGCTTCGTTGAATTTTTCGCCGGAGCCGGAATGGTGCTGCATAATCCAGTTCTGGAAGTTGCGGCGCACGGTGTCGTCGAAGGTGGCCAGCCTGGCATCCATGCCGCAGACGCGGCGGATCAGGGCGACCAGGGCGGTGAGTTCGCTGATGGGCTGGGCGCCCTGGTAATCGTCGAGCTGGCGGTACGCCTGCCAGACCCGCAGGGGGGCGAGCTTGGGCTTGTCGCTTTTCAGCTTGTCCAGCACCTGGCGGATCAGCTCGAAGCTCAGTTCGCGCCTCCGGTACGGCTGGCTGAAGAAGATGGTAAGGGCCGCGATCTTGTCCTGGTTGGCTTTCAGGTACTCGGCAAACTCGTCGGTAAGGGCCTGGGCGTTGTTGGCTGCATCCTTGTCCCACTCGGCGCGCAACACCGTATCGAGGTTGTCGTGGTCAATGGTCTGTTCCTTGTCGCGGCGGATGGTATCGATGAGTTCCACCAGATCGCCGTTCAGCACCCGGGCCGCTTCGCGCACCAGTTGCTGTTGCGCCTGCTCCCGTTTGTCGTCGCCGGGGTCGCTGCCTGCGGGCAGACCCGTCAGCTCCAGGGCTCGGGCCTCGATGTTGTCACCGTCGATGGCCCCGAACAGCTTGCCGATGAGCTGGGTCAGCTCCATGCCTCCGGCAGCCTCCCGGATTTGCCGCTGCTCATCCGGGTTCAGTTGCTTGTTGAGCCGGGCCAACCGGCCGGCCAGGGAACTCACCGTGTCTGCATCGCTGGCCCCCATCATCACGCTCATGGCCAGGTCTTTCAGCGGCACGCTGGGCTTGGTGATCAGCGGCTGGCTGGCGGTCTTGAGCGATTTGGTTACGCCGATGGCATCGACGATCACATAGTGGGTCTTGGCGCTGATTGCCGAGGGGGTGACCTTTTTCAGGTCGTCCATCTCCAGGGTGCGGGTGCCCCGCCCCTTCATCTGCTCGAAGTAGTTGCGGCTTTTCACGTCGCGCATGAAGAGCAGGCATTCCAGCGGCTTGACATCGGTGCCGGTGGCGATCATGTCCACGGTGACGGCGATGCGCGGGTGGTACTCATTACGGAATTGTTGCAAAACCGACTTGGGGTCTTCCTCGCTCTTGTAGGTGAGCTTTTTACAGAAGGCGTTGCCCTCGTCGAACTCCTCGCGCACCGTCTGGATGATGTCGTCGGCGTGGCTGTCGGTCTTGGCGAAGATCAGGGTCTTAGGCACCTCGGTGCGGCCGGGGAAAATCTCCGGCAGTTTGTTGCGAAAAGCGCGGATGACGGTGCGGATCTGATCGGGGTTGACGATGTGGCGGTCCAACTGGGTGGCGGAATAGGCCTCGTCCTCGTCCTGCTGCTCCCAGCGCCTTCGGCGGGTGAGCTTTTCGCGCTTTTCCACCTGCTGGCGGGCGCTGATCTTCGCGCCCTGTTGGGTGATCTCGGTTTCGATGACATAGATCTCATTGCCCACGTTGACGCCGTCGGCCACTGCCTTTTCGTGGCTGTAATCGCTGACCACGTTCTTCTTGAAAAAGCCGTAGGTGCGGTTGTCCGGCGTGGCGGTAAGGCCGATCAGGCTGGCGTCGAAGTAGTCGAGCACCTGCTGCCACAGGTTGTAGATGGAGCGGTGGCACTCGTCGATGAAGATGAAATCGAAAAACTCCGGCGGAACCTTTTCGTTGTACACCACCGGCATGGGCGTTTTGGGCTGGGCCAGCTCCGCCGGGTTGATCTCCTCGGCAGCCTCATCCAGCGGGGTATCCTTGAGAATGGAGTAGAGCCGCTGGATGGTGCTGATGCAGACCTGGCTGTCCTTGGCAACGAAGGAGGATTTGAGCCGCTGCACGTTGTAGAGCTCGGTGAACTTGCGGTTGTCGTCGAGCGGCGTGTAGGACATCATCTCCTGCTCCGCCTGCTCGCCGAGGTTTTTGGTATCCACCAAAAAGAGGACCCGTTTGCCGTGGGCGTGTTTGAGCAACCGATAGATGGCGGTGATGGCGGTGTAGGTCTTGCCCGCGCCGGTGGCCATCTGGATCAGAGCCCGGGGGCGGTCGGCCTTGAAGGAGGCTTCCAGATTGGCAATGGCGATTTCCTGGCAATCGCGCAACCGCAACTCCTTGGCAGGCAGGTGATCCGGGTTGAGCAACGGAAGGTGCTGCAACCGCTCGCGCAGGCTGCTGCCCTGGGCCAGCCATTCCTTGAGGGTTTCGGGGCGGTGGAAGCTGAAGACCTCGCGGGAACGGGGCCTAGGGTCGAAACGGTTGGTAAAGCGGGTCAGGATGCCGGTGCTTTCATAGAGAAAGGGCAAGGGCTCCTTGTTATTAACCCATCTGAGTGTGGCCGTGGCATAGCCATCGGTCTGGGATTCATGGGTGGTAAGCCGCTGCCCTTCCTCGGCGCGTTTTGCCTCGACAACCCCCACGGCCTTGTGATCGACAAAGAGCACATAATCCGCCGGGCCGACATCGGTCTGATACTCCCGCACCGCCTGACCAACCCCGGCGGCCAGGTCGATTTTTTTGCTGTGCTGCACCGACCAGCCCGCCTGTCGCAACAGGGCATCAATGGCGTCGCGGGCTTTCTGTTCTGGATTCTGGTTTTCGCTCATGGCGCCTTCGATTGAAAGACATACCCCAGGGTCCGGTAGATCAGCTTGGCCACGGTAAAGGCCGCATGCTCCGCACCGGGACGCGGCGAGAACTCGACACAATCCATGCCCACGATGCGATGCTTGGCGGCAAGCGCCCGCAGCAGGCCGATGGTTTGCCGCCAGCTCAGACCGTCGGGCTCCGGGGTGCCGGTGGCCGGCATGATCGCCGGGTCCAACCCGTCCACATCGCAGGTGAAATACACCGGCCCCTTGATTTCGGCGCAGACCTGTTCGATCCAATCCGCTTCGGCATGGATGCGGTGCATGAAAAATGGGCGCCACCCCTTGGCCTGGACGAGCGCGTATTCCTCCTTGGAAAAGGAGCGGATGCCGACCTGGGTAAAGGGAACTCCCAATTCGTCGAGCCGTCGCATGACGCAGGCATGGCTGTCGGGGTTGTCATCATACTGGTCGCGCAGATCAAGGTGGGCATCGATCTGCACCACATGCAAATCCGGGTATTTCGCCAGACACGCCTTGACCGCGGGCACGGTCACGGTGTGCTCGCCGCCGAGCAACACCGGGAACATCCCCCCCGCAAGTTCGGCAGCCACTCCAGCCTGGATCCGGCGGCAGGCCTCGGCTGCGGCAAGGCCTGTGAAATCCGGCACCGGCCGGGTGGCGATGCCGAGCCGCACGGTCTCGGCCAACAGCTCGTCATCAAACACCTCCAGGGCCGGGGAAGCGTCGATGATCGCCTGCGGCCCGAGCTCGGTGCCGCCCAGCCAGCTCACCGAGGAGGCCAGCGGCGCGGAGAGGATGGCGATGCGTTTTTCCGGGCCGAGATCGGCTTCTTCCCCAAGAAATTGCGAGATGTGCGTCATAGTTTTTCCAATTGCTTCGTTGCTTAAATATCTAAACCGTCATTCCCGCGAAGGCGGGAATCCAAGGGAGTGGATGCCCGACTAAAGCATTCGGCATGACGTGTTTAATCGCCGGGTCAATAATAAAAAATCACGGGCGCCCCCCGTATTCTGCTTGCTTCCGGTCATTCAGGCCGAACCAACCACATCGCCGAACAGGGCGATATCGATGCCGTGCCGCTGGGCCGCCTTTTGCCACCGCAACCTGTCCGGCGTATGAAAAATGATGTCGTCATCCGCGGGCAGAGTAAGCCACCCGTCCACGGTGAGTTCTGCTTCAAGCTGTCCAGGCCCCCAGCCGGAATAGCCCAGGGCCACCAGCAGATTCCGCGGCCCCTGGCCTGCGGCGAGATCATAGAGCAGCCGCGGGTCACTGGTGAGATGAACGGACTTGCTCACCGCCAAAAAATGCTCTGCCCGATACTCGGAGCTGTAGAGAAAAAAGGCGTTTGCCACCTCCACCGGCCCGCCCAGATACACCGTAGGCATCAGCCCGGGCGGCAGCGGGATATCGGCGCTCTTGAAAACATCCGCCAGGCTGATATCGGTAATGGGCTCGTTCACCACCAATCCCATGGCTCCGTCGTCGTTATGGGCGCAGAGATAGACAACCTTGCCGGCAAAACGGGGGTCTTCCATCTGGGGGGTGGCAATGAGAAAATAGCCTTGCAGGGTTTCAATCATCCGGGAGAAAGCCCCATGGTTGCGTTGCGTGTCGTTGATCGCCGTAGCGACCGGTTTAAATCCGCCTGCAACTTAGCACCTGCCCGGGCTGTCAGTCAAGAAATCCCGTACTTCCAACAAATTTAGCCCGGTTCCGGAAAAGAGTTGGAGTTTCCTTACTGATCCGTGCTAGAATTTAGAAACCGTTACGAAAGGGTCTGCGCCTTTTTGACCTTTTCGTTACGGTTTTTTATGCCGTTTGGTTACATACGATGACGGCATTATTTTAGTACTAACGGCCCCCTAGCCGCTCGTGCGGCAACTTGCGAAAGCCAATAACCCCTACAGACAGAAGCCACGCATATGAACTGTGATATAAATTCCGAAATCAACCGGATCATTGCCTCCGAACACCACGACCCCTTTCAGGTTCTGGGCTTCCACGTTCTGGACCACGACGGCGCCTCCTCGGTCATCAGAACCTTCCAGCCCAACGCCAACACCTGCTGGCTGATAGCCGGCGGAGAACGAAAGGAGATGTACAAGACCAGGCCCGAAGGCTTTTTCGAAATTGTCATCACCAATTGTAACGAGCCTTTCCCCTATGAGTTTGAAGCATCCTTCTACGATGAGCACCACCATGTGTTCAAGGATCCGTACCGTTTTCTCCCCCAGATGTCCGAATACGACCGCTATCTTTTCAACAACGGCACCAACTACGAAATCTACAACACCCTTGGCGCGCAGCTCGTCACCATCGACGGCGTCAGCGGCACCATCTTCCGCGTCTGGGCGCCGAGCGCCAAAAGGGTCAGCATCTTAGGCAATTTCAATTACTGGGACGGCAGGGTCCATCAGATGCGGGTTTTGGGCCATTCCGGCGTCTGGGAGCTGTTCATTCCGGACATCGGCCAGGGAGAGCCCTACAAATACGAGGTCAAGACCCAGCAGGACGCGCTGCTCGAAAAGGCCGACCCCTTCCAGTTTTTCTCGGAGATCCGGCCCAAAACCGCCTCGATTGTCTGGGGGTTGGACGGCTATGCCTGGAATGACGCAGCCTGGCTCAAAAAGCGCAAAAAATTAAGAAGCTACGACCAGCCCATGTCCACCTACGAGGTCCATCTGGGTTCCTGGCGGCGCGATCCGGCAGACCCCACAAGGCTGCTCTCCTATCAGGAGCTGGCCGGCTCCCTGATCCCATACGTCAAGGAGATGGGCTTTACCCATATCGAACTGATGCCCATCATGGAGCATCCCCTGGATGAATCCTGGGGGTATCAGGTCACCGGCTATTTCGCCGTGACCAGCCGCCACGGCACGCCCCAGGATTTCATGTACTTCGTGGACCAGTGCCATCAAAACGGGATCGGCGTTATCCTCGACTGGGTGCCGTCGCATTTTCCCTCCGACGGCCATGCCTTGAGCCGCTTTGACGGCACCGCGCTGTATGAGCATGAAGACCCCAGGCAGGGCGCGCATCCCGAGTGGGGCACCCTGATTTTCAACTACGGCCGCAAGGAGGTGCAGAACTTCCTCATTGCCAACGCCCTCTTCTGGATGGACAAGTTCCACATCGACGGGTTGCGGGTCGATGCGGTGGCCTCCATGCTCTATCTCGATTATGCCCGCAACGAAGGGGAATGGATCCCCAACATTTACGGCGGCAAGGAAAACATCGATGCCATCGAGTTCATCAAGCACATGAACGCCATCATCTACGGCCGCTTTCCCGAGGCTCTGATGATCGCCGAGGAATCAACCAGCTTCTTCGGGGTTTCCAAGCCCCTGAACTGGGGGGGCTTAGGCTTTGGCTACAAGTGGAACATGGGCTGGATGAACGACATCCTGGGCTATTTCAGCAAGGAGCCGATCTTCCGCAAATACCACCACAACGCCCTGACCTTTTCCCTGCTCTACGCCTTCACCGAAAACTTCATCCTGCCCATGTCCCACGACGAGGTGGTGCATGGCAAGCGCTCCCTGCTCTTCAAGATGCCCGGCGACATGTGGCAGAAATTCGCCAACCTGCGGTTGCTCTTCTTCTTCCTCTGGACCCATCCGGGCAAGAAGCTCCTGTTCATGGGGGCTGAATTCGGCCAGATCTCCGAATGGTACTGCAAGGTGAGCCTGGACTGGCATCTGACCGAGCAAAACACCATGCACCAACAGTTGCAGAAATTCGTCCAGCAGTTGAACGCGGTGTACAAGGAGACCCGTCCCCTCTGGGAGGTCGATTTTTCCTTCGACGGCTTTCGCTGGATGGATTTCAGGGACGTGGACAACAGCATCATCGCCTTCTGCCGCCAGGGCAAAGACCCCAAGGATCATGTGGTCTGCCTGCTCAACTTCACCCCCCAGGTGCTGCACGACTATAAACTCGGGGTGCCTGCACCGGGCTGGTACCAGGAGATCCTCTCCACCGACACCGCCGAGTTCGGCGGCAGCAACGTGTTCAACCCGGACCGCAAGCAGGCCATTGCCGAGCCCTTCGGCGAAGCGCCGTGCCATATCATGGTCTCGGTCCCGCCCCTGGGCGGAATCATCGTGAAGCCTGTATAAAGGAGAACGGACATGGGATGCGACTGCAAGGGACCGACCGGGGGCGACAAGGTAAAAAAAGCCATCTGCTGGATGAGCGAAGAGTTGCTCCATAATCCGCAGAAAAAAAGGGGTGCGGTGATCCGGGAAGCGGAGATCCGGTTTGATCTCTCCCCGGCCGAATGTGAATTCCTTTCAAAAAACTTCGGCGACTCCGCCCCCTGTTAACCCTGCGCTTCAAGCCATTGGCTATAACCAGCGGCCTGTTCCGGCCAGGAAAGCCCGCTGGTCATGGCATGCGCCTCATCCTCCGTGAGCCTTCCCGCCGCCATGGCAGCCAGGAGTTTCCCGGTAAAGTCAACATCCCCGTAGCGAAAGAGTGGGGCAAAAAGTTCTCGGTAGGACAGACGATCCGGCACCAGGGGACGGCAGCCTGCACGCACCGCCTCAAGCACGGCCATGCCATAGAACTCATGGTTGGCGGTGGAAACCACAAGATCCCCCTGACACAGTAACCGGCAATACTCCTGCCGGTCTTCCGCATAGCCGAAATGCAGTATCCGCCCGGAAAGCCGCTCTCTTGCCTGGGCAAAAACCTGGGGCTGATTCCGGAAGGACTCGCCCAGCACGATCAGGCTAAAGGGAACCCCCTGCCCGGCCAGCTCGTACAGGGTATTGAAAAACAATTCCGGATTTTTGTCGTGCTCCCAACGGTGGTTCCAGACCAGCACCGTTCCCTTGCCCGTCCGCCTCTCGTCCTTGCACGAATCAACCCCGCTGAAATTCAGGCCCGGATGGAGAATGGCCGCCTTGGCGCGGATCGTTTCTTCGTAACCGGACAAGGACATGTCCGGCATCTTGTCCACAAGCTCCCGGCAACCGGCGAGGAAAGAATCCAGATTATAGTGGGAATTGAAGGCAATCCTGTCCGAAGCCAGGGCGGTGGTGAGATTGGTCAAGCCGAAATGCACATCCCGCGGTTCGGTCACCTGCACCGGATAGGCGAACTGGTTTTCGTGGAAATAGGTAAGAAACGGAACCCCACGCAAATGTGGCGGCAGCAAGCCGCGCAAGGCAGCGACATCGACCAGGGAGGAACAGAGAATCCGGTCAAAGGTTTTGCCGGCATAGCGCGGATCTTCAGCGAGAACCGCGGCGAAATGCGGGGCAGCAAGACGCATCCGCCATTTCCAACTGTGGGCCGGAAGGGTCAGCAGGTCAAAGTTATGGGGAAGATGGTGGATCAGGCCGGAGAGAAAACTCCGGTGGGAGCCGCCGTAATAGGGCTCAAGGACAAGGATGTTCACGGTTGTCCCTCCCCTGATCAGGCTGTTTTCTTCAGGTGTTGGTACGCCTCATTCAGCTCTTTCATCTTCTCCTCGGCCACCCTCCGGAACTCCTCGCCCAGATGCGCCACCTTGTCCGGGTGATACTGCATGCTCAGCTTCCGGTAGGCACTTTTAATCTGTTCAGGCGTTGCCCCCGGCTCAAGGCCGAGAATTTCATAGTACTGGCGCTCGCTCCTCCCCTGGCCGGGGAAGGTGCGGCCATGGCCGGGGCCGACGTACTTGCTGCGGATGGCGTGGTGATCGTGGGCGGCAATCTCGAGAAAATCGGCAATGGTCTGCACCATGGCCAGTTCCTGAGGAGAGACCTGATCATTGGTGTAGAGCACCTGATAGATCAGCTCCACCAGGATCAGCCGGGGCTCGTAGGCAAAATGGCTCTTGAACTCGGCCAGCATCGCTTCGAGGGAGGCCTTGGAGGCAAGCGCGTCCTGAATCAGGTCGCGCACCCAGTACATCTGGCTCTGGTTGTAGCGAAGATGCACGCGGAAAAAATTCTCAATGGGAGCAAGCTCGGCTTTGGTGACCACCCCGTCCGCCTGGGCAATGCGGATCAGGATATTGACCAGCAGAAAGACGAACTGGTTGTGGCTTTCGGTCTGGGATCGTTCGTACCGGCTCGCCATGCGCCGGATGTACTGGGAGAAGCCCCATATCCCGACAAAGACCATGAGCACCAGGAAGACCCCGGTAAAAAAGAGAAATCCCAGCACATCAAGGATGAGGGGGGCGCCGCCCATGAGAAACAGAAGCAGGGCAGCAACCAGTAAAAACCCGCCACACCCCGGGGGCTTATGGGAACGGTACACGATCATGCCTCACCCTCGGCAAACAGGGCCTCGACAAACTCGTTCGGCTCGAAATCGCGCAGATCCTCCATCTGTTCGCCAATGCCGATGAAACGGATGGGGATATTGAACTCGTGACAGATGTTGATGACGATGCCGCCCTTGGCTGTGCCGTCCAGCTTGGTCAGGGCCAGGCCGGTGACATCCACGGCCTCGTTGAACAACCGCGCCTGGGAAATGGCGTTCTGGCCGGTGGTGGCGTCGAGCACCAGCAGAATCTCATGGGGCGCGCCCGGGATCTTCTTGTCCATGACCCGTTTGATCTTTTTCAGCTCTTCCATGAGATTGACCTTGGTATGCAAGCGGCCGGCCGTGTCCACCAGCACCACGTCAAAATTGCGCGGCTTGGCATAATCCAGGGCATCGAACACCACGGAGGATGGGTCAGCTCCGGCCTGCTGGGCCACAACCTCCACCCCGACCCGTTTGCCCCAGATCTGCAACTGCTCGCTGGCCGCGGCCCGAAAGGTGTCGGCGGCCACCAGCAAAACCTTCTGCCCTGCCTGGGTGAACTTATGGGCCAGCTTGCCGATGGTGGTGGTCTTGCCCACCCCGTTGACCCCCAGCACCATGACGACAAAGGGGGTTTGCGCAGGCAGGGCAAGATCCGCGGGCCGATCCGCATTGATGAGATAGCCGAGGATCATCTCCTTGAGCGCCGTTTTGAGGGCCTGCCCATCCGCCAATTCGTTTCGCCGCACCTGCTCCCTGGTTTTCTCAAGAAGTTCCTGGGTGGTGTTGGCGCCGATATCCGCCATGATCAGAATCTCTTCCAGATCTTCAAGCAGCTCGGCGTCGATCTGCTTCTTGCCCAAAAAAAGCGCGTCAATCTGACGGACAAAGGTTTTCCGGGTGCGGGACAACCCATCCTTGAGCCGCAGGAAAAAGCCGGCCCCATCCTCCTGTTGCCCCGAAGCTTCCGCGGCAGGCGTGAGGGCTTCTGATCCAGCGCCCTGTTCCGGCGGCAGTGATTGCGCGCCGCCGATTTTCTTCTTAAACCAACTCAGCATACTTCATCCCTCTCAAGGCGTTTTCGCCGTTATATTCTCCAACACTTCCACAATCCGGCTGATCACCCAATTCGGGGTGGAGGCCCCAGCCGTAACCCCTACCCGGCCATAATGCTCCAACATTTGGGAATCGAGGTCCTGTTCCGACTCCACCATGAACACCGGGCAACCCAGACTTTCGGCAATCTCTCCCAGCCGCTTGGTGTTGGCGCTGGTCTTGCCACCCACCACCACCAGCGCCTCGACTTCCTGACAGAGCTGGCGGACCTCTTCCTGCCGTTTATGGGTGGAATCGCAGATGGTGTTGAACACCTCGCCTTGGGGATATTTTTGCAGGATCGCTTCCTTAAGCCTTTCAAAAAGGCGCTCGTCCTGGGTGGTCTGGCTGACGATGATGTACGGCCCATCAAGTTGCAGGGCCGCCACATCCGCCTCGCTGTTCACCACCTGCCCGTTGTTGCCGGCATAGCCCATGAGTCCTTCCACCTCGGCGTGGTCACGGTCGCCGATGATCACCGTGGCAAAGCCCTCTTTTTTGTATCTGGCAATGATGGCCTGAACTTTGAGAACACGGGGACAGGTGGCATCTTCCACCCTGGCGCCGGTGGCTTCAAGCTTCTTTTTCTGTTCAGGGGGAATGCCGTGGGCCCGGATGATTATGGCGCCGCTGGCCTGGGAGGGAATCTCAGTGAGAATCCTCACCCCCTGCTCCTCAAGCAGCTTCAGAACCTGCGGGTTGTGGATCAGCGGGCCAAAGGTGGCAATGGTTGTCTCGCCCTTCTGGACCATGCCGAGGGTGGTATCAACCGCCCTCCGCACCCCCATACAAAAGCCTGCGTTCTTGGCAAGCACCACTTCCATCTGTTCACCTTTTTTCTATGGTACTTCGATAAGGCTCTCCTGAGCAACGTCGAAGGACTCAGCATGAACGGAAGAAACCATAATGATTTCAAGATACCTACCGTTCGCCCTGAGCCTGTCGAAGGGCCTTTTTCCATTTTCACAAGAGGCACAATCTATACGGATTTCTCCGTATTTGCAAGAAAAGCAACGCCCCCCTGGCAAGGGAATCAATTGCGAGAATCCTGCGACGCCTCTATACTGATCCTAACCACCCTCTCACAGGAGCCCCATGAACTTGCGCCCGCTCACCCTTGATGACCGAAAGCCTGTTACGGAATATCTCCGACGGTTCCCCCCTGAGATCTCGGAGCTGACCTTCACCAATCTTTTTGCCTGGCGCCATAGCCGACCGATCTGGGTCGACGAGTTCAGGGAGTCACTGCTCTTTTTTGCCGAAACAAAAACAGGGCTGGCCATCTTGGGAAACCCGGTGGGCTTGGTCTCTCTGCCCGAGGTTTTCACTGAATACACCAGCCGGATCGCGGGAGCGGACCGCTTTCCCAAGGAGAGGCTCCCGGATGTTGCTTTAAACGGGGCAGTGGTTGTCGAGGATCGGGACAATGCCGACTATGTCTACCGCAGGGAAGATCTTGCCACCTTGGCAGGCAGGCATTTCACCAAAAAGAGAAATCACATCAACCAGTGTTTGGCTGCATACAAATGCCAGTACGAAATGATCACCGAAGAAACAGTTCCGGAATGCCTGGCCATGCAGGACCGCTGGTGCGCTGCCCGGGATTGCAAGACCGAACCGGGGTTGTGCGGGGAATATCGGGCAATAGTGGAAACATTGCAGAACTACCGGGAATTCCCCCTCACCGGGGGCGCCATCCGGATTGATGGGACCATCGAGGCCTTTGCCGTGGGCGAGAGGCTCAACCCCTCAACCGCGGTCTGGCATTTCGAAAAAGCCATGTCCCAGTTTCATGGCTTGGGCCAACTGATTAACCAGTGGTTTACCAGAGAGAACCTTGCTGAATTCACCTATGTCAACCGGGAGCAGGACCTGGGGATTCCCGGTCTGCGCAAGGCTAAAGAAAGCTATTTTCCGGATCATCTGGTGGAAAAGGTGCGGATTGTTCTGCCTGGGGCGGACATGGAAAAAACTCCAGATCAACAGGTCTGCATCTAAAAAAACGAGGGTGTAAAAAGGATTGTGTAAATGGCCATTCCGGGGGTAGAAAAGTTCGCCCCCAACCAAGGAGAGAGATATGGCCATTTCCAAAGAAGTGCTTGACCAACTGATTGCCGATTACAAAAAGCCGGAAGACCTGATCG
>NZ_JALKCW010000014.1:0-111599 GCF_046883345.1 Hydrosulfovibrio ferrireducens
CGTAAGCTTCCCTGTCAAGTAGACAGTTGAAAAATAGAGTTCTCAGCGTTTTTTGACAGATATTCAGCAGGTGTCATATCCCCGAGGGAATCGTGTGGCCGCTGCTCGTTGTATGCAAGTTTCCACCAATAAGTGATTTCCCGGACCTCATTCAGGTTGCGAAACAGATACAGATCAAGAACCTCGTTTCGATAGGTTTTGTTAAAGCGTTCGATAAACGCGTTCTGGTTAGGTTTGCCGGGTTGAATATATTGAATTGTCATCCCAACCTGCTCAGTCCAGGAGATAAACTCACCACTGAGAAATTCGGGGCCATTGTCAGTCCGTAAAATATCTGGCAGGCCCCGTTCTAAACGGAGCCTTTCGAAAACTCGAATCAAACGCTGGCCAGTAATCGATGTGTCGATCTCAACATGCAGCAGCTCGCGGTTGAAGTCATCGATCACGTTAAAGGTTCGGAAACGACGCCCCGCATAGAGCGAATCGCTCACAAAGTCGGCTGACCAGACCTGATTCGGCTGTTGAGGCACAAGTAACGGTTGCTGGACACGTTTTGGTAACCGCTTCTTTGCCCGGCGCTTCTGATTCAGGTTCAGCTTGCAGTAAACACGATAAATCCGCTTATGGTTCCAGCGATGCCGGCTACGCAGATATTTGCAGCATTTCCAGAACCCCCAACGGGGATGCTTGTCGAGCAGCATATTGATCGCATCGACAACATCGGCATCACGATCCTGAGCCACAGAACTTTTGTAATAGGCCGCCCGAGATAGCCCGAGACAGCGACAACTGCGCAGCACGGACATACGATGCTCGGTAATCAGGTAATTTACTGCTTCACGCTTGTCAGGCGGCCTTAAAGTTTTTTTTCAATCAGATCCTTCAGGGCTCTGTTTTCCAGGGCCATGTCTGCGAACATGCGCTTGAGTTGAGACAGTTCCTGCTCCATCTCTTTCATGCGCTTGAGATCAGAGGCGCCCATGCCGCCGTACTTCGATTTCCAATTGTAGTATGTGGCGTCTGAAATCCCGTGTTTGCGGCAGATCTCTTTGACTTGAAAACCCGCTTCGCCTTCCTTGAGAATGGCGATGATTTGATTCTCGGTAAAACGTGATTTTTTCATCAGAGCCTCCTGGTCGCATTGTGCCAGAAAACTCTACTTTTGGCATGTCTACCTTTTAGGGAAGCTTACGCCCCGCATGTATGAATGCGGGAAGTTAAACCGTGAAAAACCCCACCATTACTGGGACACCTGATTATTTGCCGGGAAATTCATTGGGTGTGTGGAAAAGATCATGCGTGAGCCGACCATAACCAAAAAAGTGAAGGGGCCCATCCCCAGGGGAGTTCGCTGCCTCGCCTTAGGTGCAGTCGTGTTGTTTGCGCATCTTCCCGTCATTGCCTCTGCCCAAACGGCATGCCCCGGAATTCACGTGAAGATTCTAAACATTAGAAACAGCACCGGAGCAGTAGCGTGCGCGCTTTTCGAATCGCCCGTTGGTTTTCCTACGGAGTTTCTGCGCTCCGCAACCAATATCATGATAATAAAAGTTCGGAATACCCAGGCGCGTTGCGACTTTGAAGACATCGCCCCAGGAACGTATGCGCTTGCCGTAATCCATGATGAAAATATGAACGGCAAACTTGACACCAACTTTCTGGGGAGCCCAACGGAGGGCTACGGTTTTTCAAACGATGCAACATCCTTGCTCGGCGCGCCTTCGTTCTCGGCCTCCTGTCTCCAGTACGACGGACAAAACCTGGATATGACGATCAGCTTGCATTACTGAGTAGCCGTTGTTTAAATACTGAAAATTTCCACGTTCCTTTCTTCGAGCCGGCTCCCCCATTCAGGGGTGCTGCTCCTAACCGCTTGTCATCCATTTTGCAGGGAGCAGGATATGACTGAAGCCATGTACAAAGCTGCTGACGAGAAATTCTGCTCCGAGTGCGGCGCGATCATCAAAGCAAGGGCGGAAATATGCCCCAAGTGTGGAGTGCGGCAGTTCGCACCACCCAATAACCTTGCCGCGGTGGCGCCAAATGGCAAAAGCAAATTGGCCGCAGCTCTCTTTGCCTTGTTTCTGGGCGGTTTCGGCATCCATAAATTCTATCTTGGCCGCATTGGCTGGGGCATCTTCTATTTGTTGTTCTGCTGGACCGTTATTCCCGCCATCCTCGGGATTATCGAAGGCATTCTTTTGCTGGTCATGAGCGAACAGGATTTCAATCGCAAGTACGGCACTGCCTGACATTGCGGTCGAATTGGCGGGCAGGCCGACCACCGCTGCGATTGAAGGAGACAAGCGATGAACACGATCACGACGCAAGACGGCACGCCGATCTGCTAGCGTTCCTCCGGGGGCTGTAGACTTCGAACTCTGGCCTCCCCCCACAAAGCATCTGACCGACGAGCCATTAGACATGCGTAATTCAAAAATCTGGTTGATCTTGGCACTCGCCTTTCTTACCACGATTGTTGGCTGTAAATCCGACGACATGGTGGTGACCCTGACCCGCGATGAGATTCAGGCTCGCGTTGCCCCCCGGTTTCCCATCACCAAAAACTGGTTGGTTCTCAATGTTGCTCTTAGTGAGCCGGAAATTTTTCTCTCCGAGGGCGCAAATCAAATAGGGATCAATACGCTGGTCGAGCTGAACATTCCCTTTCTCAAGCCCATCTCCGGATATCTGGCAGTCGCGGCAACGCCGCGTTACGATGCGGAATCAAAATCATTCTATCTCGATCAGGCCACGGTGGAACGGTTGGACCTGCCGGAACTCACGCCCGAGCTGCAAGCCAAGGCCCGGGAAGCCATTGAGAACATAGCCCGGCAAGAGCTCGCCAAACGTCCGATCTATGAACTCAAGGGCCGCAATCTCAAGGAAATCACCGCAGCCTATACCCTGCAAGAGGTACAGGTGCACGGAGGGAAACTGCGGGCAACTTTTTCGCTGTCACGGTAAACAGCAAGGCGCCTGATCGCTCTTGGCCGAACCAATGGCTTTTCCCTTGCAGCCCTGAGGAAACCCCTCTATTATAACAATATATTTGTTACCTATATTCTTGGCTCACACAGGAGTAACGAAAGTGACCTATTTAAATTTTTTCTCCCTGCTTAGCGCCTTAAGCCTTTTTGCCATTGCCATTGCCTTGGTCCCGACTTTCCTGCAGTTTCGCCGCACCTTGCAGAAAACCGAGGTCCTCATCGAGACCTTGAACACGCACGTGGATCCGCTGTGCAAGTCCCTGACCGAGGCGGCCAACGAGATCCAGCTCCTCTCCATCTCCCTGGGCGACAAGCTGGAAAAGACCGACGCGGTCATCTACACCGCTCAGAAGTCGGCGGACGCCCTGCTCACCACCACCACCCTGTTCAAGGAATCGGTGCGCCCGGTTATCACCACCCTGGGCAGTGTCAGCGCGGGGGTCATGGCCTTCTCGCATTTCCTCAACCGATCATGGACAACACCCAAAAAAGGAGAATGATATGAGCAGAGACGATTGTGACAATTCCAGCACCGCGGTATTGGCCTTCCTGGCAGGAACCGTTGTCGGCGCGGCCATTGCCCTGCTGACTGCCCCGAAAACCGGCCAGGAAACCCGGGAGATGCTGGCCGATTATGGGGCCGAGCTCAAGGATCGGGCCAAGACCCTGCCCGATGATTTTCAGGAATACAAGGAAACCGCCATCGAGCGGAGCAAGGAAATGATCGCCAAGGGCAAGGAACTGATCAGCAGGGGCACGGACCTTGCCACGCAGGGAAAGGATTTTCTCGACGAGAAGAAAAGAACCCTTAGCGAAGCCATCGAGGCGGGAAAGATCGCCATGCAAGAAGAGCGGGAAGCCCTGGCCCACAAGCTGGAAGACAAGGATTAAGTTACACCCTTTGGTTGTTGCCTCCCCTCCCTTGACGGGAGGGGATTGAGGGGTGGGTGACGTTGCAGACTGAGTCCGCACTGGCAAGTCCCCCCACCTCCTAGCCTCCTCCCGCAAAGGGGAGGAGGAACTTACAAAAAAAACGGTGATCTCGTTGTGTTGAGACCACCGCTTTTTTATTCACGCACTACACACACCCCTCACCGTTTGCACTTTCCCGCCCCGCCTGCCTTGCCGCCCCAGTTCAGCTTGTTGCGCAGGATTTCAAAATAATCCTTCTGGGGCGAGCAGATGAGGCGCAGGGGCCTTTCCGAGGCCACCACCTCCAGGGTTTCGCTGGCCGACATTTCCCAGGCCGGCTGGCCATCGACAATAACCTTCGCCTTATTGACCTGCTCGGCAAGTTTGGTGGTGAGACAAACCGCGGCGGGGAGAAGCACCGGCCGGCTCTCCAGCATGAACGGGCAGATCGGCGTAACCAGGATGGACTGCAAGGCCGGATTGACGATGGGCCCTCCGGCGGAAAGGTTGTAGGCCGTGGAGCCGGTGGGGGTGGAAAAGATCAACCCATCCGCCCGGTAGGTTGTGATGTACTTTTGATCGGCCCAGGTGCTTAACTGAAGCAACTGGTCAACGCTGCCCTTGCTGATCACCACATCGTTGAGGGCATAGCGCCAAGCCACCGCCTCGCCGCCGCGATGAATCCTGGCCTTGAGCATCAGCCTTTCCTCAATAACCATCTCCCCGGCGAGAATCCCTTCCAGAACCTCATACCGCTCGCTGACCGCCACCTCGGTCAGAAACCCGAGATCGCCGAGATTCACCCCGACCACCGGCACCCGCAGCCGGCTCGCCTGGTCCGCGACATGCAGCAGGGTGCCGTCCCCGCCCAGGATGATAAGCAGATCCATATCGTCGGCAAGGGTATCCACCTCGGCGCCAATACCCCGCTCCCCCAGCCAGGAAAGCAGTTCCCTGCTCATCGCCAGGGCGGCGGGCGAATCCTTGCGACAGATGATGCCAACCTTGCGAATATTCATGCCTTACCCAATATACCTAAGCACCGTTACGAATCAGCACCTCTGCACTGTTCGTGACAACGCCTTATGCCGTTCTTCCATCCAGACGGCAAGGTTATTTTTGTTGCGACTCCTTGCCGAGGCCGGAGACCACAAGCCTCCCGAGTTCGCTGGAGCGGTTGGTGGCCGCCTCCACCGCGTTGGTGACCAACGCCCTGAAGGCTCCCTTTTCAAGCTCATGCAAGCCGGCAATGGTTGTGCCGCCCGGAGAAGTCACCATGGCCCGCAACTCGGCGGGATGCCTGGTCCCATCCAAAGCCAGCAATACCGAGCCGAGCACGGTTTGCAGGGCAAGGGTCTGCGCCACGGGACGGGCCAGTCCGACCTTGACCCCTGCGTCGATCAGGGCCTCGATAAAGGTAAAGACATAGGCAGGACCGCTGCCGCTCAAACCGGTAACCGCATCAAGAGAGGACTCGTCCAGCACAAAACTGACACCGACCGCATCGAAGATGCTGGTGGCCACGGCCAGATCCTCGGGACTCACGCCCTGACCGGGGCTTAAGGCGGAAGCGCCCTTGAGCACGATGGCCGGGGTATTGGGCATCACCCGGATAACCCGGCAGCCGCGCCCGGAAACCGCGCCTTCCAGCACGGACAGCGGAATCCCCGCGGCAATGGAAATAAGCAGATGGGTCGCGTTTATTGCTTCGCGGGATTCGCAGAGAACTGCGCCGACCACCTGCGGTTTTACCGCCAAGACGACCACCTTGCATTCCGCCCAGACAGCCGTGGCCTCTGAAACCGCGGCAACATTATAGTCCTTCTGCAGCAACGCCCGCCGGGCACTGCTGGGATCGGCGACCAGAATCTGGTCGGCCTTGACAAGCCCGGCTCCTGTGATGCCCTTGATCAGGGCTTCGGCCATCAGCCCACCGCCGACAAAGCCAAGTTTTCCGGAAAAACCCATATCCTGCTCCTCTTGATTAATCAGGCCGAACTGGACCCCCCCGGCCATATTGAGTCATTAATTCTGATACTGTTGCATGGTACCAATTTCCCCCGCCATTGCAAGGATGATTCGCGGCAAACAGCTTCCGCACCCCCGGCGCACACGATCCTTGCCGAACGATGGGCGTAAAAAAACCCGCGGAAGTTGCAACTTCCGCGGGCCGTTCCTCTCGGGAGAGGCTTGCTCGTTTAAGCGAAGCAGGTCTGCCCGGCAAGGGCGATGCTGGGCGGCAACAGATAGGAGAGCAGCTTGTCGCCAGCCTCCTTGGTGCTCACAACCACCTTTTCCAGCACCCGGTTGTCCCCTTCTTTCTTATAGGCAATCAGATCCCAGCGCTCAGGCTGGGCGGCAAGCTGTTTCATCAAGGAGAAATGATGGCTATGCCCGGATTTTCTGGTCACGACATGACCAAGCAGGGGAAAACCCAACAGCGCCAGATCGCCGATCACATCAAGGGCCTTGTGCCTGGCGAATTCGTCGGCAAAACGTAACCCCTCGGCATTGACTATGCCATCATCGTCGATAACCACGGCGTTTTCCAGGGAGCCGCCCAGAGCAAGCCCGCTCTGCCGCAACTTCTCCACCTGATCCAGAAAGCCAAAGGTTCTGGCCCCGGCAACCTCCTGGGCAAACTTCTGGGGGGTCAGCTCACTGGAAAAAATCTGTTTCCTGATCAGGTGGTGATTGAACTCGATCTCGCAGGTGACCTTGAACCCGTCATAGGGCAGGATCTTCACATAGGAATCGCCCTCGACATAGGAGATTTCCTTGTTCACCTTGAGCATCCACTTGCAGGCCTTCTGCCGCTGACGGCCCACCCGTTTCAGCACATGGACAAAAGGACCGGCGCTGCCATCCATGATGGGCACCTCGGGGCCATCCAGCTCGACCACCGCGTTGTCGATGCCCATGCCGAAAAGCGCGGCCAACAGATGTTCGGTGGTGGAGATCATCGCCTCGTCCTCGGTGGCGATGGTGGTGGCAAGCCGGGTGTCGATGATCCGGTCCATGAAGGCCGGGGTTGGCGCGGCCTGCGGCATATCACTGCGGAGAAAGCGAATCCCACTGTTTTTCTCGCCGGGCAAAATGGAGAGGGTGGCAACCTTGCCGGAATGGAGGCCGATACCCGCGAAGCTTACCGGCCTTTTGATGGTGTGCTGTAAAGAATCCATATATAAACACTCTCTTGTAGTCTGTGTGTATTTTGCAACGCTCAAGAAACCATACTGAACTAATGCAAAAAACAGACCAGCGCGAGGCATGCTGGAAAACAAATCAATAAACGCTTTATTATCAATATGTTAAAAAGACAATCCGGAAACAGTGCCCGCCAATGGCTCGTTTGACTGTGGCAAAAAAAACACACCCACCGCCGCCCGTTTTCCTTGGGAGCAGTTTTTTTGCCGCTACAGAGCGTGGGGGGAGAGGTGATCCGCCAGAAACAGATCGAATTCCTGGCCCATGCGAAGTTCAATGGTCAAGGCCAGGATGGGAAACGAACCGAAAAAGGGCCGGAGTTTGACAAAATCCTTCTCCGTGGTGATAAGCGCCTGGGCCCCGCTTGCCCGTGCTGCGGCAACAAGAGCGGCGACATCCTGCGCTGTGTAGTCGTGATGATCCCTGAACTCCTTGGAGCCGGTCACGGAGAACCCCTCCTGCCGCAAGGTCTGGCGAAAGGAGTCCGGGTTTGCGATTCCGGCAAAGGAAAACACCTCCCTGCTCCTGGCCTCGGCCAGGGTGCAAGCCATATCCTGGCTGCTGTGCCAGATCCCGGCAGGAAGATACTCCCCCAAAAACACAGGCTTTGCCGGAAAGGATCCCTGCAGCCGACGGTGAAAATCCTCGACCACGGAACGATTGCTGGCATCCACCCCGGTAATGACAAAGGCATGGGCTCGCCCAAGGGCGGAGAGCGGTTCCCGCAATTCACCGCCGGGAAAAACCCGGCCATTGCCGAGGAGCGTCCTGGCGCTGAACAAAACCAGATCAAGATCACGTCGTAAGGCGAGATGCTGAAAACCATCGTCCATGACAATGAGGTTCGCCCCGAAGGCCTCGACGGCATGCCTGGCAACCCGCGCTCGCTGAGAACCGGTCAGGACCGGCACCCCGGGCAGCGCCTCGGCCAGCATGAACGGCTCATCCCCGGCCATCTCCGGCGGGAGCAACGTTTTCGTCCTATCGGCAACGATATTGATCCGGCCTGCGGCTTTACCGCCATAGCCGCGGCTGACAATGGCCGGCCGCACGCCCCTGTCCATGAGCAAACGGGTTACATAGCGCACCATGGGGGTTTTCCCGGTGCCTCCCAAGGTGAGATTGCCGATGCTGATCACCGGAACCGGCAGCCGTTGTGATTTCAAAAAGATATCGTTCCGGTAGAGATAGGCGCGCACCAGCATGACTAGGCTGTATGCCGGCGAAAAAATGCGGCCGACCAGAAAGAGCACGGCAAGCAGCGGTCTCATCCTCTCCCCTCCCGCGCCAAGATATCACGGATCAGCCCGATGTGCGCAGCGGTAACTCCGCGCCTTGACGCGACCAGCTTCTGCGCCTGGCGCCCTGCCCGCTCCCGCTCAGCCGGATCGTCCAGCAGGAGGGCAAGCCCGGCGCGGAGCTCCCCCCCATCGCGGACAAGCCGGGCCCCGCCAACCGCGAGAAGATCACGGCTGATCTCGGCGAAATCCTCCATGCACGGCCCGAACAGGACCGGCTTGCCATGCACCGCGGGCTCCAAGGGGTTATGGCCCCGCTGGGGCACCAGACTGCCGCCGATAAAAGCCACATCGCACAGGGCGTATACCGAAGCCAGCTCCCCCAGGGTATCGAGGATCAACACCGACCCCTCCCCTGTTTCATCGAGCGAGCGGCGGCAGGCGGCAAAGCTGTGGCGGGCCGCCATGGCGGCAAGCTCGGCGCCCCGCTCCACATTCCGCGGGGCCAGCACCAGAAACAGATTGGCACGAAACCGGAGAAGTTCTTGAAAAACCGTGAAAACAATCTCTTCCTCTCCTTTGTGGGTGCTGCCCGCCACCCAGACCAGAGCCTGCTCCGGAATCCGCAAGGCAGACCGGTCAAGCCCTGGTGTGACAACGCCCCCAGACAGGGCCGCATCGTATTTCAGGTTGCCCAGCACAGCCAACCTGGCCGGGTCAACCCCGAGCTGCCGCATGGCCATGGCATCCTGCTCCGTCTGCATGGCAAGGGCGCGGAAGGAATTAAAAAGCGGCCTGAAAAGCCAGCGGAACCTGCGATATCTGGCCAGGGAGCTTTCCGAGACCCGGCCATTGACCAGCAGAGAAGGGATGCCCCGCCGAATGAGCTCCCGCAGAAAATTCGGCCAAAAATCGGTTTCCACCAGAACAAAAAGATCGGGCCTTGCCCAGGAAAGCAACGCCCTTACGCTTATGAGCAGATCAAAGGGAAAGGGCGCAAAACAATCAACATGCTCATGGAGGGTGCTGCGGGCAAAAGACTCCCCGGCCCGGGTGGCCGAGGAAAAGATGATGATCCCTTGGGGATACTTGCGCCGCAGCTCCTGCACCAGATTCCGGGCGGAAGCCACCTCCCCCACGGACAGGGCATGCACCCAGATGCGGGGTCGACGCGAACCGTCAGCGCAGGGGCTTTTCCCAAGGCCGAAGCCCAGCCGCTTGCCGACACGGCTGCGGTACTTGGGGGTCAGTATAACTTTGACGAAAAGAAGCGGAGCGAATACAATCACCCCCACCGTCATGAACAGATTGTAAAAAAAAGCCGATACCATATCCATTATGAACCTGATCCTACTCCATCCGCGGGAACTGACCAATCAGCATGTCACCCTGACCGGACGCCGCGCCGAACATATCCGCAAGATCCTCCGCGCCACTGTTGGAGACACTCTCCGGGTCGGCATGCTGGGCGGGTTGCTCGGCACCGGCTGCATCCGGGAGATGGCAGGCAACACCGTTCTCCTTGAGGTGCAACTTACCAGCGAACCTCCCCCCTTGCCGCCCACCGACCTGATCCTGGCCGTGCCCCGCCCCATCATGCTGAAACGGGTCTTGGCCCAGGCGGCCTCCATGGGGGTGAGCCGGATCTTCCTGGTCAACGCCAACCGGGTTGAAAAAAGTTTTTTCAGCTCCACCCTCATCCAGAGCAACGACTTTACCGAACCGCTCTGCCTTGGCCTTGAGCAGGCCATGGACACCAGACTGCCGGAGATCTCCGTTCATCCCCGCTTCCGGCCATTCGTGGAAGATTTTCTGCCCGGGCTGCTCCGCGATTGCCCCATCCGGCTCCTCGCCCATCCGGAAGGCGACCGGACCATTGCCCAGGCGGCGGAAGGATTGTTGGGCCAGCCGGACCAACGGGCAATCCTGGCCATCGGCCCGGAGGGGGGCTGGGTAGACTTTGAGGTGCAACGCTTCAAGGAGCAAGGCTTCATGCCCTTCAGCCTCGGCGCCCGCATCCTCCGGGTAGATACCGCAGTTCCGGCCCTGCTGGGTCAGCTCAGCCTCCTGCGCCAAATCCCCTAAACACCAGAAAACATCATCACCAGCCGAAACGCTGCCGGACCCGTTCCACCAGCATGGTCAGTTCCTTAAACCCCAAGGTATAGAGCGTCACCCCGTAGACCGCTCCTCCGGTGGCAATGGCCATTGCCAGGACGGCCAGGCTGGCCGCGAAACCGTCCAGGGCCAAAGGGGCCAGGAGCTGACGTAACCCGATCAGCCAAAGGGCCATACCCAGGGAAGCGGCCAACACCTTGCCCAGACCGGCAAACAGATAGCGCAGGGAATACCCGCCGAGCTTCCGGTACAAGACCGTGCTCAGGAAAAGAAAATTCAGGATCATGGCGCAGGAAATGGAAAGGGCAAGGGCCTTATGCTGCAAAAAATCGATGGTGAGCCAAACCAGAAGCACGTTGACCGCCATGGTCAAAAAGCTACCAACCACCGGATAACGGGCCTTATCCAGGGCATAAAACACCGGCACCATGATCTTGACCGAGGAATAGGCAAAAAGCCCCACGGCATAACAAGCCAAGGCCTCGGCGGTTCGTGTGGTGGCCAGGCTGTCAAAGCTGCCGTGCTGAAAGATCACCCGGGTGATGGGTTCGCCCAGCAGAATCAACCCCAGCGAAGCGGGAATAGTCAGGGAGAAGGCCAGGGTCAGCGAGGAGGCGTAGGTTTTTCGCAGGTTGCCCATATCCTTGAGCGCGGCATACCGGGCAATCACCGGCAGGGTCGCGGTGGAGAGCGCCACCCCGAAAAGGCCCACCGGCAGCCAGAACAGGCGGAAGGCGTAACTGAGCCAGGAAAGGCTCCCCTCGGCCAGGGAAGAGGCGAAATAGGTATTGAGCAGCACGTTGATCTGCAACGGGGCAAGGCCGATCACCGCCGGGGCCATGAGTTTCAGGATGCGGCGCAGTCCGGGATGGCGGAGGTCTAGCTGGGGCATAAAGACAAACCCGGCCTTGAACAGGGCGGGCAATTGGCAGCCAAGCTGGAGCAGGCCGCCGATCAGGGTGCCGATGGCCATGCCCACGATGGGCGGCTGCCCGAACCGGGGCATGAGCAGGGCAAAACCCACGCCGCCGACGATGGAACCAAGATTGAAAAAGCCCGAGGCCAGAGCCGGGATGAAAAAACGGCCCCGGGTGTTTAAAATCCCCATCACCACGGAGGAGAGGGAAATACAGATAAGAAAGGGGAACATGATCATCGAAAGCAGCGTGGTGAGTTCGACCTTTCCCGGAATCGCCTCAAACTCGGCCTCAACCATGAAACCGACGATCCGCTCTGCGAAAAACACCCCCAACAGGGTAAGGCAACTGAGCAGAATCCCAATAAAGACCAGAACATTTCCAGCCAGGACCCAGGTCGCCTTTTCTCCCTTGTTGGTTTCATAATCGGAAAAAACCGCAACAAAGGCGGCGCTCAAGGCGCCTTCCCCAAAAAGATCGCGCAGGAGATTGGGGATGCGGAAGGCCACCACAAATGCGTCAAAGGCAAAGCCCGCCCCGAAAAACACCGCAAAAACCTGCTCCCGGACCAACCCCAGGATACGGCTGCACATAACCGCCACCCCGACAGTGCCGGCGGACCTGGCTATTTTCCCTGTATCCTGTGCGGGTTTTTCCATGAAAAGCAACCGAAGAAATATGGATATCCTGACAACAAACACTTCCCCTCGACACATGCGAGGATTGATGCGGCTCTCATTTCACCGACCAAAATAGCAGGTTGCCGGGCAGAAGACAACAGACATTCCAATTAGCTGCTTGACTTCATTGGATTTTTCTTACTAAGATACAGACCGACAGCACCTGTCTGAAGGAGACTGCGCATGACATCATACACCGGCGGCATACTGACCATCAGCGACAAGGGGTCGCGCGGGGAACGGGAAGACACCAGCGGCCCGCAACTGCGGGAAATGCTCAACGAACAGGGATATTCCGTGGTGGCCTATACCGTGGTGCCGGACGAAGTCGCCATCATCGAAGAAACCCTCCGGACTTGGGCGGATGAATTGAAAATTGACCTGATCCTGAGCACCGGCGGCACCGGCGTTTCCCCCAGCGACCGGACCCCCGAGGCTACCCGGTCGGTTCTTGACCGGGAAATCCCGGGCATCGGCGAGGCCATGCGTCTGGCCAGCCTGCAAAAAACCCCCAATGCCATCCTCTCCCGGGGGATCGCCGGCATCAGAAAACAGAGCCTGATCATCAACCTGCCTGGCAGCAAAAAGGCGGCCAAGGAAAATCTGGAGGCGGTGCTCCCCGCCTTGCAGCATGCCATTTACAAGATCAAGGGCGGAACCAAAGACTGCGGAAGCTGAATCCACAACAAAAAAAAGGCCCACGGGGAACCCCGCGAGCCTTGACCAGAACAGCATAACGTCAAGCAATCAGCCGCAATCCACCTCAACAGCCATGGTATCTTTTTTCTTCATGGCGTCAATCTCCCCGATCAGATAGGGGGTTTCCCCCAGGGCGATCAGTTGCTGCATGCAGTCATCCACCTGTTTTGCATCAACCACCACCACCATGCCGATGCCGCAGTTGAAGGTGCGGCACATCTCATGGGCGGAGATCTTGCCATTTTTCTGCAGAAAATCAAAAACCGGAAGGACCTGCCAGCCCTTCTTGTTGATCACCGCCTTGCAGCCATTGGGCAAGACCCGCGGGATATTATCAATAATGCCGCCGCCGGTTATATGCACCAACCCTTTCACCTTGAAGTTTTTCACCAGATTCAGCAGGGTTTCGCTGTAGATCCTGGTCGGCCGCAGCAATTCCTCGCCGAGGGTGCAGCCGAATTCATCGATCCGGTCGTTGACGCTGAGCCCCATTTCCTCGAAGCAGATCTTGCGCACCAAGGAAAAGCCGTTGCTGTGCACTCCGCTTGAGGCAAGGCCGATCAATTTGTCGCCGACGCTGATCTCGGAGCCGTCAATCAGCCTGTCTCGCTCGCAGATTCCGACCACGAACCCGGCAATGTCATAATCGCCGGCCTGGTAGAGGCCCGGCATCTCGGCCGTTTCTCCGCCGATCAAGGAGCATTTGGAAATCTCGCATCCCTTGGCGATGCCCTTGACCACATCGGTGGCAACCCCGAGGTCGAGCCCGCCGGTGGCGAAATAATCCAAGAAGAACAGGGGATGCGCGCCGCAGACGATGATATCGTTCACGCACATGGCCACCAGGTCGATGCCGATGGTGTCATGCTTGTTACACATCTCGGCGATCTTCAGCTTGGTGCCGACCCCATCGGTTGACGACACCAGGACCGGATCCTGAAATTTGCCGCTGCCCAGGGCGAAGAGGCCACCGAACCCGCCGATGCCGGTAAGCACGCCGGGACGAAAGGTAGAGGCGACAATCGGCTTGATGGCATCGACAAAGGCGTTGCCCTTATCGATATCAACGCCGGATTCCGCGTAACGAGAGATTTCTTTCTTTGCCATAATCGTCTTCGGTAACCCCAAATTCTCAATCTTGTAAAAAAAGAAGCAGCGGACAAAAAATCCGTGCTGTACGTTCGTAATTTGATCCACAGGGGAAATGAGCCTCTAGCGCAACGGCCCTGATTCCTTATTTTTTCACGAGACCATCTTTAATTGCCAACCCCATAAAAGTCAATCAGTTTTCCTGTAATCCGCCGGGAACACAAGGGTTGCGCAACAGCCGGACAAAAGCACCTTTCACCCATATCACCCTTGCCTTGATTGAAAGTGTACTCTGTTCAACCGGAGAAACTCAAGCGCATTTCATCCCAGGCGCACGAATTGCCGGAAACCGCCAGCCGCCAAGAGCTTGTCGGGAAAAATCACTTGCGCGGTTGACCTCCACCGCATTCTGCATTATTTTACGCTGAAGCTTTTAATGAAATACCGAGGTTCCCCCTCTTGTTTTCCCGCTGCTCCTTGGCGCGTGTTTTTTGTTTCCACATTAAAAAAATCACGTCTCCAGCCTTGTGAACCGGCAAGAGAATAGCGCCCAGGCCGGTGCGCCAGTAAACCGGCTCCCCCCTCACCGATACCAAGAGGCCATGCGCCTACGGAGGATATCACCATGGATATTGAACGTTGCATCAAGCTTGCCAGCGAAGAACACTTCTGTCCCTATTGCAAGGAACGGCTTTCCTGCTGCGAAGCCCCGCCATTCCACATCGGTGACGGGTTGGGCTGGGGATCGGACATCCTGTTCATCTGCCTCAACAACGACTGCTCCATTTTTGCCAAAAGCTGGGAGCAATTCGAAGAACGTTACGGACACAAGGCATCCTGCCGCTACATGCTGCTTCCGGGAGAGGACACCGGGATGACCATCATGGTGGGCGGCGCGGACGCCTTTACCGGATCAATAATTGACATCGAGGCCATCCAGAAGCAAAACCAGCGCCACACCAAAGAAAAAACCCATACCGCGGACCTGGATAACTGCGTGGTGGAAAACAATCTCACCCCGGCGCTCTGTCTTGTCCTTGACAACTGTGCGGATCTTGCGGCGCGTAAGCGGGCCTGCGAGCTTCTGGTGGACCTGAACAACCTCGACTGCATCGATCCGATCCGCAATCACAAGTTCGTCCATGGCGATATCGAGATGCAGGCCAACATGTCCATTAAACAGCTCCTGGAAAACAACCATCGCAAGGAATGCCCCTACTGCATGGAGATTGTCAAGTCCCAAGCCAAGATGTGCAAGCACTGCAGCAAAGAGTTATAAGCCTGCGCCCCCCCGACTTTGCCCTTGCGAAACAGAAACCGATTGATTATATAGGGTGCGTTGGTTCCGGGGAGGATATCCCCCATATGGTGAGCGTAGCTCAGCTGGTGGTAGCACCGGGTTGTGGCCTCGGAGGTCGTGGGTTCAAGTCCCATCGCTCACCCCATTAAGTAGTCCAGCAACGTCCAACGAAGAACATAAACCCGCTCCCCACAAAGGAAAGCGGGTTTTTTGTTGTCCAGTGTCGTCCGATAAAAACCATTGCAATCCGGGGGTAAGTGGGGGTAACATTGGGGGTAACAGGTGAAAATGTGAAAGCAGTTACCCCCAAACAACGGGAAACCCTTGATAGCAAGGAGGAAATCCCATGGCCTCAACGCTCACAGACGCAGCATTACGCACCGCCAAGCCCAAAGAAAAGCCATACAAGCTTTTTGACGGCGGCGGCCTCTTCCTGCTTGTTACCCCCACCAAGAAAAGCGAGTTACCCTCAAATGGCGCCAGCAAGTGGTGGCGGTTCAAATATCGCTTCGGAGGAAAAGAAAAACTTCTTTCCTTTGGCACCTACCCGGAAATTTCCCTCTCATCCGCCAGAGAAAAAAGAGACGCGGCCCGCAAGCAGATAGCGGAAGGCTTTGACCCTGGCGAAGAACGGAAGGCCAGCAAGTCAGGATCGGGCAGCTTTGAAGCCGTGGCCCGTGAGTGGATAGCGCTGAAAAGCCCTGGCTGGTCCCCTTCTCACATCGAGAAAACAACCTCCATCCTTGAAAAAGACGTTTTTCCCTACATCGGCTCCCGTCCTGTTGGCGAAATAACACCGCCCGAAATGCTGGCCTTGCTGAAACGAATAGATACCCGTTCATCGGTCACTGCAAGAAAAGCGTACAGCACATGCAGGCAGATTTTTTTTAACGCCATTGCCCATGGACGGGCGACAATAAACCCGGCTGACGGACTTACCGTGTTGCTTTCCCCCAAACGGGTAAAACACATGGCGGCCCCCACCGAACAAGGCGAGGTATCACGCCTTCTGAAAGCACTACCGACTTACCCCGGCACCTTCCCCGTCCGCTGCGCCTTAATGCTCTCCCCGATATTTTTTGTGCGACCCGGCACCATGCGCGGCATGGAATGGCAAGATGTGGACCTTGGCCGGGCAGAGTGGCGCATACCCATTGAGCAGTTGAAAAGACGGCAAATAGATAAGGACGCCAGGCGCGGCGAGATTGGCCTTATTGTCCCCCTGCCCCGGCAGGCCGTGGCGATTCTGCGAGAGTTGCACCAGCTTACAGGCGGCGGGCGGTTCGCTTTCCCTGGGACACGCCACAAGGAAAAACCAATCAGCGAAAATACCGTGCGCACCGCACTTCACGCTATGGGCTTTACCAAGGAGGACATTACCCCGCACGGCTTCCGGCACATGGCGTCAACACTGTTGCATGAAATGGGGTTCCCCTCTCACCTTATTGAAAAGCAACTGGCCCACTCCGACAAAAACAAGATCCGGGCAGTTTACAACCACGCCGAGTATATGCCGGAACGCCGGAAGATGATGCAGTCTTGGGCGGATTATCTGGAGTTGCTGGCGACTGGTGAGGAAAACAAGATCGTGCCGATTAGAGCGGCAAAGATGAAGTGCTGACATGACAAGGGAAAGACCACAATATAAGGGTCAAAAGTTGGCGGAAACCTCTGTCCGTGCCATCCCCCCAAAGTTATACCAAGAATTGAGGAAATTCTGCCCTGACCAGCAACCAGCGGACAGCCCTTGGGGCTCTACTGCCGATGAGTTTGCAAATGAAATTATTGCAGAGGCGATATGGGCTGCTGAGCAGCTATTTTGCATGCAGGAGGATATTACCAAGGGACAAGTGAGAGCAGAATGGGAAGATTTGCAACAAACACTGAGGTCAGCAAAGAGGAACCTTGAGGCCGGAAAGCATAAGCTGAGAAACATTTCCCCTGGCCTTGATCGCCTCTTAGCCCTTGATTCGGATCCACTTGGCTGCGCAGATCAAATGGAAATTTGTTCTTGTTTTGTATCAACCTTGATTGATCACCTTGAATTTGCTTCTTCGAGAATTGAAGGCCTGCGGAAATCTGACAGACCAGATCAAAAAGAGCATTGGGTTGCTGTGGAAATGGCGATTAATGTCCTGAGGGTGTTAAAAAAACATGGCATACCCCCTTCGATATATGCATCGGCAGATCACTCGGGTTGCCAGTCCAAGGCAGTAACTATTCTCTGGACAATTGGGGAGCACATCGGTCTGGCCATGTCACTGATAACTTGGCGTGATATTATCGGAGAGGCAAGGCAGCAAGCCGCCGATCTCAATCAAGAAGTAGCTAACCCCCAGAGTTAGGGGGGGGATGCTACTGCTATATTTCAAACTTCGCATTTCTTAAAGTGTCTCCAAAGCTTAGCGGCCAATCCCGGCCAACAGCAAAGGAGGCACAATGGAAAATCAAAAACCCATCCCCGAAAGCGCTTTTCTCCG
Organism: Hydrosulfovibrio ferrireducens; assembly: GCF_046883345.1. Classification (NCBI taxonomy): domain Bacteria; kingdom Pseudomonadati; phylum Thermodesulfobacteriota; class Desulfobulbia; order Desulfobulbales; family Desulfobulbaceae; genus Hydrosulfovibrio; species Hydrosulfovibrio ferrireducens. The sequence goes on from NZ_JALKCW010000014.1 coordinate 17,631, forward strand.
CCTGAAGCAAATTCTCGGCAACCCGAAAGCTGACCCCCCAATCCCTGCAATTATCCCCGTCTCAAAGAGCACTTGGTGGGAAGGTGTGGCTTCTGGCCGCTATCCCCGTCCCGTGCGTCTGTCTGCAAGAACTGTGGCTTGGAGTGCTGAAGAAATTCGCGCCCTGATTGCAAACCTTATCGCAGGGGGTGAACATGTCTGAAAAAATTGATGAAAATTTGGATAATGAGACTTTGTTTCAACCAGCGACGCTCGCAGGCTTCATCAAGGCGGTTACGCATGAGGATGGAAAAGTGGACCTACTCCTCGCACATAATATGAGGATGCCACTCCTTGCTACTACCCTATTTCCTGGTGATATGGCCCCTCGCACTCTGCGCAAACTGAACAAGCTGGAATTGGAAATAAATTCCTGGCTGCTAAGGACAGCGTTACGCCAGTTGCGTCAGGTGCATAAGTACCTGGAGCGGCCGCAGGGCTTTCGGAAAACTTGGGGAGGAGGTATCACGATACGCGAAATCGAAGACCTTCTGCTTTTCTTCATGTTTATTGCAGGCGAGTTGTTGCCTGAACAGCAGCGGGTGGTGGACGCGGTGCGCGTGGCAACATCCAACTGGCGGGAGGCTTTGAGATGACGAAGCCGGAAGCCGATAGAGCCGAAATCGATAAAACCCTTAAAACCCTTTTTGCCCCGGATGCAGTAGTTGAAATCCGGGCGATCCATAAAAAACGGAGGCGCATCGATGCTGGCTATTTCGATGGGGGTCGCCGTAGCGAACTGATCAACGCAGCTACCAGGGCGAACAAGGCCGGTGCGAATGTCTATGTCACCATGAACCCCATTAATCCCCAACTGTTGAGCCGTTACAACAACAGGCTTGAAGAACATGCAGCGTCAACCGCCACAGACAAAGACATAACTCGGCGTCACTGGCTCCTGATCGACATTGATCCTGTCCGACCCAAAGATACAGCAGCCACTGATGAACAGCTACAACTTGCCAAGGCCCAGGCCCTTAATGTCTATAAATTCCTTCAAAAGGCTGGTTGGCCGCGCCCTGTATGTGGAGAATCTGGAAATGGGGTACACCTTCTTTATTCGATTGACTTACCGAACGATGATGAAACTACAGGCCTGATTAAAAACATCCTGAACACGTTGGGCGATCTGTTCGACACTGATACTGTAAAAATTGACCGAGCGGTATTCAATGCGGCACGTATTACTAAACTATACGGCACCGTGTCCACTAAGGGCGACCACACCGAGCAGACTCCGTGGCGCCTGTCCAAAATTACCAGTGTCCCTCCAAGTCTCACCAAGGTCAAGACAGAGCAACTTCGGGCAATCATCAAGCCAGCAGCAAAAGCAATGGCTCCTGTTCCGAGCAGCAAATTTAATTTAGACGAATTTCTTAACCGGCTTGGCATCCTCTCACAGAAAGACCGCCACGGCGAAAGGGATCGCTACAAGCTAGACCACTGCCCTTTCAACCCTGAGCACGGCAAGGGCGAAGCCGCGATTTTTCGTAGTGACGACGGTATTCTCGGGTTCAAGTGCATGCACAACAGTTGTGCAGATAAAGGATGGCGCGATGTGCGGGCGCTTGTTGATGGGTCCAGCATAGCGCAACTTGGGGAGAATTTGACGGAGCCCGAACCCAGAGACGATGACGCCACCATTCAACGCCTGGTTGCCCTCTCCCCTCTTCAATATGACCGGGAACGAAAAGATGTGGCCAAGGCAATGAAGGTGAGACCCGCCACCCTGGACAAGATGGTCCAGGCAGCCAGGAAAGAGGAAGAGACAGCCACCGGCCTCACATTTGACGACATAGAGCCTTGGTCTGAGCCGGTGAACGGAGCCGACCTACTCTCCGAGGTTGAGGCCACGGTTCGACGGTTCATTATCTGCCAACCGGAAACGGCCCATGCTGTGGCCCTGTGGGCTGCAATGACGTGGTTCATGGACGTGGTGCAGGTAGCGCCATTGGCGGTCATCACGGCCCCGGAAAAGCGTTGCGGCAAGTCTCAGTTGTTATTTCTGCTGGGGCGCCTGGTGTATCGGCCTCTGACCGCAAGCAACATATCCACGTCGGCCTTGTTCCGCACCATTGACGCCTGGCGGCCTACAATGCTTGTTGATGAAGCGGATTCCTTCATGAAGGAAAACGAAGACATGCGTGGCTTGCTCAATAGCGGCCATACAAGGGATGGCGCGTATATCATCCGGGTGGTGGGCGACGACCACGAGCCCAAGCGGTTTAACACCTGGGGGGCCAAGGCTCTGGCTGGTATTGGCAGAATTGCCGATACCCTTATGGATAGGGCCGTTGTTCTTGAGCTGCGGCGCAAGCTGCTGCATGAACAGGTGGTGCGGTTGCGGTATGCCGAGCCCGAGCTGTTTGAAACCTTGGCGGAAAAACTGTGCCGCTTTGCCGAGGACCACCAGGAAGCTGTGCGCAAGGCGAGGCCCGATCTTCCATCCATGCTCAATGACCGGGCACAAGACAATTGGGAGCCTCTGCTTGCCATTGCCGATGTAGCCGGTGGGCAGTGGCCGTCTCTTGCCAGGGCGGCAGCCCTGAAGCTGTCTGGCACGTCCGATTCCTCTGTGACCATCGGAGTGGAGTTGCTTTCTGACATTCAAGAGATTTTTGGCACAAAGCGGGTGGATCGGATCAACACGGCGGGCCTGATAGCATCCCTCTGTGAAGATGATGAAAAGCCGTGGGCAACTTACAACAGGGGGGTTCCGATCAAGCCCCGGCAGGTTGCTCGCAAGCTGGCTGAATATGGGATAAAGAGCAATACAATCCGCATTGGCTCCTCTACTGCAAAGGGGTACAAGCTGGATCAATTCACAGAAACATTTTTGCGTTACTTGGCCTCTACCCCCTCTCCAAGCGTAACACCGTCACAACCCGCGCTGGACGGGCATTCATCTGTTACGGATAGCGAGCCCCTGAACGTTGTGGATTAGCTAAAGGTAACGACAAAACCCGCATGGGGAAAGGGATGTGACAGTGTTACGGATAAAAGGGGAGTATGCGTAAAAAAATAATCAATCGACACAACACCAAGGAAAACTTGCATGCACGACTTTATAAATAGAATAAGCTACATGGAGCATTTGAAACGCCGCCGAGCTGAGCGCCAAGCCCTCCGAGACGCAATGCCCAAGCCACAGTCAATTCATCAAAGGGTTGAAGCCTGGTTTGCCGGCCTCTCAGATGCCGATAAAAGCCGCGCCTGGTCGATGCGGGAACTCCGCGAGATATTCTCAGGGGAAACGCCCCAGTGGATCGGTGCCGCCCTTTTTGACCTGGGCTGGACCCGAAAAAGAATGTGGCGGGATGATCGGCCAACCGCGCGGTATTGGTTTAAAAGTCGAAGTTCATAGGTGCCAGTGCACGATCAAGGGAGACCGCGACGTGGACGCAATGGAACTAGCGAAGGCTTGCGAAGAACTGGGTGGCGGGGAGATTTTTTTGAACTGCATCGACAAGGACGGGACCAATTCCGGAATTGCTGTTACAGCTTTCCAAGTTCTGACTCTAGCTCAAAAATTCTGTTTTTGATTGGTATAAAAGGGCGGTTCAATCTATCAAATTCTGCCTCGTGACCCTTGTCGATCTTCTCGGCGATATATCCGGCTATTAACAATATTATGCAAACAAGGCCTGCCGTTTCGTGTTTTGAGTGGAATATGTTCAAGGTATTAATCCACACGATCCATCCAAGCGGTAATGGCATATATGCGAAACACAATGCAGTGCCTATAAATGGCAAATCCTTCTTGATGGGACTAGGGCCGAGCTGATTGAGTTTTTGATGCTCTGCTGCGATAGCCATTTCCAGTTCATTTTTACGTTTCTCGCTTGCTTGCTGTTGCTCTAATTCGAGGCGTTTAATTTCCGCTCTTCTCGCTTCTGCAAGCCTCTCGGCCTGAAGTCGCTTATTGTTTAACTCACGTTCAATGGATTCAATGCCGTGAGAAGATTGAACCTCATGAATCTTGTAACGTCCAATTACAGGTATGATCGCTTTCAAAGCTTCTGCTACAGATATCCGAAAAAACTCTCGATTATTTGCTACTCGAAATTTCGATAGAGTACTATGCGCAGCTTGTTCACTCACGTGACAATCATCAACCTCAACACTGAGTTCCAATGCAAATGCAGTGGGCACACCTGTAGAGTGCAACTCTGACATTCTTTGATTTGGCGAGGTAGTTGTCTTCCCTATCTTGATTAACCCTGGCATGGATGGGTTGCTCAATATGTAAAGGTATTGCTGCATAATGCCGTACCTCTGTCGCTGTCCCAAGTGAATACTCCACCGCCTAAAGGCGGTGGCTTCAGATAACAGCTAAAGCTGGCGGGGTCGGCTACGCCGACTTCTCCGCATCAACGCACCTATCAATACCCCCCAATTTTCCGGTCAAGTTCTCGTTGCCTGAAATCTATTATATTCAATTTCCGTTCAATTTTCTCGTCGTTTCTATTTTGGCTCCTTTGCTGCCTGCCCCCGGCAGTCATGCATTTAAGTTCATATTCTTCTGTCAGGGCCTTTCTTCTCGCCTTCAGGCTGTATATCTCGCCAAAGCTACTTTTTTCGGTTGGGGCTGTTTTGCTTATCAAGGATAGTAACTCCTGACACCGAGGGTCTTGCGCTTCAGGCTGTGGGGCAACATTGCCATGCTGGACCGGCTGCTCCTTTGATTCTTGTGCCCTTTGTCTGTTGGTTTCCATTTGCCTCGCATCTCTTTGCGCGTCGCGCAATTGCATTTCTTCAAGATGTTCACGGGTTCTTTCGTCAACATATCGGGGATCAACCTTAATAGTAAGTCCATTTGCCGACACGGAGGCTTGTCCAACGACCAAACACACCAAAACCAGGCAAAAAATTAACCCCACCAATATTCCCCTGTGGTTAGTCATCATAGCGGCCTCCAGCTCAATACACTGGTTATAATTTTCAAATACGGCAGTAGCTGATAAATGTTAGGAGTGTAATTCTTATTGCGCAAAAAAAAAGAAATGTCAACCTGCTGTCTGCAAACCGGTTGACGATTTTTGGGGAGAAATAGGGGTTGGTATTTGTGTACGGATAGACACCCCCCAGCGGGTGCCCCCATGCGCCCCTCATGCCCCCCTCTGGAAAAATGGGTCTCCTGGCCCTTTTGATGGATTGAGAAGGTGCGGCGCTTGGCTCTTTGGTCTTGCTAGGGGAAGTCGGAGTGTAAAGTTTTGATACATCGAACAGAAACGGCTTACCAGGGAGGGGCTCATCTAGTGCGCCCGGCACGATTCGAGCTGCGGATTCGTAGTCCTGAAAAATGAGGCATCAAACATAATCTGGGGGTAACTTTGGGGGTAACAGAAAAATTCACATTGCGAATAATAGAGTAATAACAAATATATAAAGATAACATTCAAGGTGCATCGCTACGAAAAAAGATAAGGGTTTCGCATAATTGCGAAACCCTTTTTTTATTGCCCCACCAGAATCACCCCATGGCGCCGACCTGATTGCGACAGCCAAGCCTTCGCTTCTCCCTCAGGATGCGCCTTTCCCCCGATGCAGCCAGGAAATCTTATCCCACAGGCCGCGAAGAATCTGCACCTCATGTTCGGTCAAACCCTGACGGGCAAGCATCCGCCGAAAAGCGCGGACCAGATGCTCCGGATTCTGCGGATTGAGAAACCCCACCTCAAGAAGCACCTGGCGCATCTGCACAAACATGGCTTCCAGGTTCTTCCCCAAGGCCGGGCGCTTCCCCCGCGCCTTATCCTCGACAGGAGAAGAAAACTTCAAGGAGGCCTCATACAGGCAAACCGCCACGGCCTGGGCCAGGTTCATGGAAGGAAGATCGGCATGGGTGGGGATGGTCACACAGTATTGGCAGAGATCCAGATCCTCGGTCTTGAGCCCCGTATCCTCCGGGCCGAAAACAATTGCCGCCCTGGCGGTTTTGGCGAGAGCCGCAACGGTTGCACCCGCCTCTGCCGGAGAGAGCAACTCCTCCCGGTATTTGCCGAAGCGACGGGTCGTGCCCAAGGCAAGATTCCTGTCGGACAGGGCCAGAGCCAAATTTTCATACACCTTGGCCCGCTCAAGGATATCAATGGCTGACACTGCCATATTGCGGGCTTCCGCGCCGAGATGGCTTGCCCGCGGCTGCACCAGACGCAGCTCGCCAAAACCGAAGTTCTTCATAACCCGCGCCACGGAGCCGATATTCCCAGCCCCTTTGGGTTCGACCAGAACAACACAGAGATGATCACACGACATAGCCATTGAATAAAACCAGTTGATGGACACAAAAAGTAGCATTCCGTTCGGGCAACACCGTGCCGGGCCGGAAGACATTCCCCGTAATTAGTGGATCTGCAGGTTGTCAACCACTCCCTTGACCCCCTCTACGGAACGGATCAGGTTGAGCACCGTATTCTTCTGTTCCTGACTTGGAACAGTGCCGGTGACACTGACTGAACCGGAATAGACATCCACATCGATATTAAACGATCTGACGCCGGGCTCCTCCAGGAGTCTCGCTTTGATCTTGGCGCCGAGAACCGTATCATCAACCCCCTGCCCCATGGTGCGAGAGCCCACCCGGAGTTCATTTTTCACCCGCGCGACCCCAGGCACCGACTTGGCGATGAGACCAGCCCTGCTCGCCTCCTGGGAGGAGTCAACATACCCGGAAAGGACCACCACCCCGGCGACGGTATCCACATCAATGTTCCGGGCCTTGATGTTTTTATCGCCGATGAGTTCAGTTTTAACCTTGGCGGTGATCGCAGCATCGTCAACCATCGTCCCTGCAGAACGTTCATCCGTGCCGACGGCGTATCCGCCCGCCGCTCCTCCGCCCACAACGGCGGCGGCGCAGCCCAAACTTGTCAAAATTCCCGCGCAACAGGCCACTCGGACAAAAAAGATCAGCATTTTCATCTGGTCACCCCTTTTATTTTTTTACCATTTGCCCCTCGACCCTGCGGCATCCGACATAATCAAAGAGCCGTCCATCTCGGAACGCACAGACAGCCGGGGCAGGACTGTCCCCTTGCCTTTAGCGATCTGCCGTTTCCAACAACAGAATTATTGGGGAGTATACCCAAAAATGCCGCCCATCCCCACACCTTTATTCCCTATCCTGGCCGGAATCAGCCTCTCCCTTTGGGATCATCCTGAATTGTCCCTCCTGTTTTCTTCCTGCAACGCATTTATTCTCTTGCACAAAGAAAACAGAGAGAGTATGGTGGCATAACGAATATGAATTTAAATAGAAGTAATACCTCTTTATGATATCCATCCAGCCGTGTTATTTCCTCCCTGCTTCGTCAGTCTCCCTCAAAGTTTCTGCCGACCACATACTTCGTTAACAACAGAAAAATAGAGCGGAACATCCCGGACGGAACCATTGTCGATTTTACCCCTTGTCACACTCGATCGCCATCCTGACACCTTCCGGCATGTATTGCACAATAACAAACAATCAATATCCTGGTGATCTCGCAAGAGACACCGCTTACGCGATGCGGCTTTATTACACCCCATTCTCCCGCATTGCCACCCGAACAAAGGAGTTCTAATGAGTTTTGATGAGTTTCAGTTTCACCCCCAGATACTCGCCGGCATAAAGGCCTGCGGGTATACGTCCCCAACACCTATCCAACGCGAGGCCATGCCTCCCATTCTTGCCGGTCGCGATATCCTTGGCCTCGCCCAGACAGGCACCGGCAAAACCGCGGCCTTTGTGCTCCCGCTCCTGCAGCGCCTCCAGGCCGGTCCCCGCAAAAAAGTACGGGCGCTTATTGTTGCTCCGACCAGGGAGCTTGCCGAACAGATCCATGAAAATATCGGCACCATGGCCGGACAGACCAGACTGCGCAGTGTTGTAGTATATGGTGGTGTCGGCAAGCCCGGCCAGATCAAAAAAATCAGGGAAGGCGCGGAAATCATCGTTGCCTGCCCCGGACGGTTGCTTGATCATTTAAACGACAAAGCCATCAACCTCAGGGAAGTTGAGGTGCTGGTTCTTGATGAAGCCGATCACATGTTTGACAAGGGTTTTCTGCCTGACATCCGACGGATCATGAAGCATCTGCCGACCCAGCGCCAGAACCTTGTTTTTTCCGCCACCATGCCTGCCGAAATCCGGCACCTGGCCGAAGACATCCTGAATAACCCGGCCACGGTCCAGATCAATCACACCCAGGCCGTGACAACCATCTCCCATGTGCTCTTTCAGGTCGCAAAAGAGAACAAAACATCCTTGCTGAAAAGCATCATGTCCCAGGAAGAGATGGCAACCACCCTGATCTTCACCAAGACCAAACACAAGGCGAAAAGCCTTGCCCTGGCCCTGGAAAAATCGGGCTACAGCGCAACCTCTCTCCAGGGCAACCTGTCCCAGCAAAAACGCCAGCAGGCTCTGGACGGCTTCAAAAACGGGACCTTTAAGGTTCTGGTCGCCACTGATATCGCCGCCCGCGGGATTGACGTCTCTGGAATTTCCCATGTTATCAACTTTGATGTTCCGGATACGGTCGAGGCATACACGCATCGCACGGGCCGCACCGGGCGGGCCACCCGGACGGGCGAAGCTTTTACCCTGGCAGCAGGCGAAGACGGCAAGATGATCCAGGCCATCGAGCGCACCCTGGGTAAAAAGATGACTCTCAGGACCATCGCCGGCTTTGTCGCTGATGCCCAGGACCGCGACGAACCAATCAAGTATCGGCGTGAAATGCCGATACGAAAAAAACAGACCCCGGCAGGATCGGGGAGAAACAAGCGCACCAGGGCCTCGTCCTTTGATTTTGGCATCCCGGTTCCCGCGCAACGACACTAAACCGGTTTGGGCAACCAAACCTTCAGTCGGGATATCAAACGGTATCCCGGCTTTACAACAAAGTGGTTCCTCCTTGGAACCGAGTACAAAGGAGTAGTACAAGATGGCAGAAGGCACAGTGAAATGGTTTAATGATTCGAAGGGTTTTGGTTTTATTGAGCAGGATGGCGGCAAGGATGTATTCGTACATCATTCCGCAATTCAGGCGCAGGGCTTCAAATCCTTGCAGGAAGGCGCTCGGGTAACCTTCGACGTTGTCGACGGCCCCAAGGGTCCTTCCGCAGCGAATGTTGTTCAACAGTAAAACCCCCGGTTTGGGCAACCAAACCTCCAGTCGGGATATCAAACGATATTTCGGCTTATAACAAAGTGGTTCCCATGTGGAACCAAGTACAAAGGAGTAGTACAAGATGGCAGAAGGCACAGTGAAATGGTTTAATGATTCGAAGGGTTTTGGTTTTATCGAGCAGGATGGCGGCAAGGATGTATTCGTACATCACTCCGCAATTCAGGCGCAGGGCTTCAAATCCTTGCAGGAAGGCGCCCGGGTAACCTTCGACGTTGTCGACGGCCCCAAAGGTCCCTCCGCAGCCAATGTCGTTCAACTCTAAAACCTGTTGAATGATATTGTAAAGCCCCGCTTCGGCGGGGCTTTTTTTTTGTGCATTGCTTACGAACTAAAAAAAATGGGTTGCGGATAACTCCGCAACCCATTGATTTTACTGGAGCCAACGAGCGGAATCGAACCGCTGACCTACTGATTACGAATCAGTTGCTCTACCAACTGAGCTACGTTGGCGTTATACCTTGCAGGATAACGATATTTTGCGTATTTTAAACAATGCTCTGCATCTATCAACTTTACCCAAAAGTGTCAAGCCCTTCCCGTCTCCCCCTCGGCTAAAAACCTAAAAATTATCCATCAGGCCTGCCGGCAGCAATGAAAAAAAACCGCCCGACTTCCATTCTCGTCGTCGATGACGACAAAACCCATCGCATCATGCTGAAAACCATGCTGAAGCAATGGGGCTGGCAGACAGAAGAGGCAGATGACGGAACAACCGCCATCGAGGCTGTCCACAACACGCCCTTTGATGCCGTTCTCATGGATGTCCGCATGACCAAACTGGACGGCATGGAAGCCCTGCGGCGCATTCATGCATACAACCCTGCCATTCCCGTGATCATCATGACGGCATACTCCTCGGTGGATGCCGCGGTGGAGGCCATCAAGATCGGCGCCCACGACTACCTGACCAAGCCCCTTGACTTTGACCGGCTCAAACTCACCATGGCCCGAGCCCTGGATCATCGACAAATCCAGGAAAACAAGGATTCTTCCCACCACAATAAAACATTTTCCCTGGACACCGGGACAATCATCGGCAACTCAGGACCGATGCGCGAGCTGATGGAAATGGTGTCCTATGTAGCGCCAAGCGAGGCAACCGTTCTGATTTCAGGGGAATCGGGCACGGGTAAGGAATTGATCGCCGCGGCCCTGCACCACAACAGCGCCCGTAAAAACGGCCCCTTTATCAAGGTCAACTGCGCGGCTCTTGTTGAAAATCTTCTGGAATCAGAATTATTCGGGCATGAGAAAGGCGCCTTTACCGGAGCCGACCGTCGGCGGGAGGGCAAATTCGTCCAGGCCAACGGCGGCACCCTCTTCCTGGACGAGATAGGCGAAACCTCACCGGGCATGCAGGCAAAACTGCTGCGCGTCTTGCAGGAACATGAGATCCAACGGGTTGGAGGACAGGAAACCATTGCCGTTGATGTGCGCGTCCTGGCGGCCAGCAACCGGAACCTGGAGGAAGAGGTGGCGCAGGGCGCCTTCCGGGAGGATTTGTACTACCGGCTCAACGTGGTTCCCCTGCATGTTCCCCCGCTCAAGGAGCGGCGCGAGGACATCCCCCCCCTGGCCGAATACTTCGTGGAAAAATTTGCCAAGAAAAACAACCGCCAAATTTCTGGCATTACGCCACGCTGCATGGCGTTGCTTCTCAACTATCCCTGGCCCGGCAATGTGCGGGAGCTTGAAAACGCCATTGAGCGGGGCATTATCCTCATGCGCGGCGACTACCTTGATGAAGAATCCCTGCCCATCCCGGTGCAGCGTTTCGCCATGAAAACCGAGACGCCGCCATTCGCCTCCGCCGCAACTTCCCCCGGCTCGCTTGAAGAGGCGGAACGGATCGTCATCACAAACATCCTGGCGGAAACAGGGGGCAACAAAAGTGAAGCATCACGCCGCCTGAACATCACCCGCAAAACCCTGCTCAGCAAAATGCATAAATACGGCCTGACCTGAACCTCTCCGGCCTACAGCGACCATTCCTGAAAAAGTGCATCGGCGAGCGGCTCCGCGACCAGAAATCGCTCTTCTCCCCCCGAAGCAAACAGCACCGTTGCCGGGGCTGATGCGCCGGCCATTTTTTTCCCGAAGCGCACCACCAATCCGGCTGCCGCGGCAAAATCGTCCGGGTGGACCGCGCCGTGCAAAACCCCCATTGGCCCGGGCCGCTCCGGCATGTGCACCAGATAGTCGCCCGGATCATGCAAGGCCTCAAGCCGCGCATTCTCGGCTTCATCGCGGCCAAGGACGAACCAGCCGCCATGGGGCAACTGAAAATGGCGGCCGAAGAGAAGCAGGCGGATGTCATTGAGCCTGATCTCGGGATAGCGGGCATAATACCAGGCAATCCGTTTTGCCTGGTCCGCTTCGGTGAGGACACAGCCTCCGGCGGGACGGGGATAATCCGTGATGCCAAATTGCTCGGCCAGTTGTATCTGCGGCTGGCGGCCCCTACCGTTGAAATCCAGAAGAAGCTCCCGATCCACCAACCCATCACGCTCCGCCCGGGTCGGCTCTTGGGTTTTGGCGCACAGCGGCCGCAGAAGAATCCCCTCGCAGCCGCTGTCCCGCTCAATCACCCGCAGGGTATCGCGGCGCTGGGACATGGGGCGCTGGCCGATCACCTCGCCGGTAATGAGAAACGAGGCGGCAAATTCCTCCATCAATCTTTTTGCCTCCCGGAACAGCAGAATCTTGCAATCGATGCAGGGGTTGAAATTCTTCCCGTAGCCATGGGGAGGGTTGCGGAGCATGGCAAAATAGGCTTCGCTCACATCGCGGAGGACAACCTCGATGCCGTAGCTTTCCCGGACCATTCTGGCATACTGCTCCTCCTTGGCCAGGAGTTCGTAGCCGAAAAATGGCGTAACAAACTTGACCGCCTGCACCGCGATTCCCTGCGCCGCCACTACCCGGCAGGCGAGGATGCTGTCCAGCCCGCCGGAAAAAAGAGCCAGGGCCCGGGTCATAACGCGGTCTTCCGTTCCATGAGGGTGCGCACATAGGCCAAGGTCTGCTCGCTGACGGAATCCCCATCCAGCATCCGGGCAAGTTCCTGCTCCCGTTTTTCCAAAGAAAGGGGGATGATCGTGGTTTTGGTGCGTGCATCGACCACGGCTTTTTGCACCAGGAAATGCTCGTCGGCCAGGGAAGCAATCTGCGGGAGATGGGTAATGCAAAAAACCTGATGATGCCCGGACAGCTCCCGGATCTTCCTGGCCACGGCCTCTGCCGCCTTGCCGCTGATTCCGGCATCTATCTCATCGAAAATAACCGTATCGACCTGATCTTTTTGGGCCAGGAGCGTCTTCAATGCCAGCATCAACCGCGACAACTCTCCGCCCGAGGCAACCTTGGCCAGAGGCTTCGGCTCCTCGCCCTGGTTGGCGGAAAACATGAACTCGGGACGATCCCAGCCAAGCCTGGAAATGCTCCCAAGCTCGCGGTCCGGATCCTTAAAAAAGATCTCGAAAACAGCCTGCTCAAAACAGAGGGCGGCCAGGGCAGCGCGAATCTTACCGGCCAGCTCCAGTGCCGCTGCCTGTCGGCCCTCGGAAAGCAAGGCCGCCGCCTCGGCAAGGGCGGTTTCGTTTTGCCGCATTTCTTTCTCCAGGCAAGCCAGCCGTTCGTCCAACGCCTCAAGTTCCGCCAACTCCTGTTTGGCCTCCCGGCCAAAAGCAATGACCGCATCAAGCTCGCCGCCATATTTTCTTTTAAGCCGTTGCAACAGGTCAAGACGCGCCGTCACCGCATCGAGACGCGCCGGGTCGCTGGCAAGGGTCTCCACATAGTTGCGGATTGTCTGGACATGGTCTTCCAGTTGAAAACAATTCCCAGCCACCTCTTCGGCCAGGCCGGCAAGGCTTGGATCAAAGGCGGCCATCTGCGCCAGGTTTTTACGCGCCACGGAAAGCGGCGTGTTGACCGCCTCCGCCAAAAGATGCCAACTTTTTTTCCCAAGTCCGATCAGGTCATCGGAGGCCCGCAGCCGGTCACGTTCAAGCAGCAGGGCCACATCTTCGCCGGGGCTGGCCGCAGCCTCTTCAATCTCTTTAACCTGGAAGCTGAGAAAGTCCCGGCGCTGCTCCTTGTCCCTCTCCTTGGAAGCAAGGGCCTGATATAACTCCCGGGCTGCCACCCATTTATCATAGCGTTGGGAAACGGCGAGCCGCTGGGGCCAGAGGCCGCCAACCGCGTCAATGCAATCAAGATGGCTGCGGGGCTGCAACAGTTGCTGGTGATCATGCTGGCTGGCGACACTGAGCAGGTTTTCCATGACTTCGCCCACTGCCTTGGCCGTGGCCAGGCTGCCGTTCATGAAATACCGGCTGGCGCCTTTTAGGGAAACAACCCTTTTGACCACCAACTCGGGCTCGGGTTCAAATCCCATCTCCGACAGCTTTTCCTGGATAATCCCATGCCGGGGATTGAGTTCGAAAAGCGCTTCAACCGTTGCCGTCTCCGCCCCGCTTCTGATCCAGGTGGCAGCGGCCTTTCCGCCTCCCAGCAGATGAATGGCCTGCAGGATGATGGATTTTCCCGCCCCAGTCTCTCCGGTAAGAACGGTAAGCCCTTCGGCAAAGGAAACATGCAGTTTCTCGATGAGGGCAAGATTGGTGATAATGAGTTCCTTCAGCATATGGCTCTCTATACAGGATTAGGGACTGTTACGGAATACTCTTTCCGCTTCCGGCTCTTTCGCGACGGCCCGTTATGACGGTCACACCATTTCAATAGTGGTTTTTTTTCAGCACAGGCGTATCCGGGTATTGCAATGATTGAGCTGTCCACAGGGCAGAACGGAACAAATGGTGGCGTGAACGACCGTTCGTCATTATAGTAGTATAATTATGTGGAGATGGACCCCAAACACTTCCTTTAGCGCAGGTCAGCCGAATATCTCACATGACTCATAACACCACCTTCCAACGCCTCACCGCATACATCGTCTGCGCTGTTTTCCTGCTCGGCAATCTACCGCTGACACCTTTTTCCCCGCCTCCGGCCCAGGCTTTCAGCATTGGCGAGGAACGGGAGGTGGGCGAGAAGCTCCTCTCCATCGTCCGCAAGGAATTTACCCTTCTTGATGATCCGGACCTTACCGAATATGTCACCAGCCTCGGGCAACAGACCCTGCTACTCGCCGGGCCACAGTTCTTTGATTATCATTTTTTCATCATCGACAACAAGGAATTCAATGCCTTTGCCGCCCCGTCCGGACTGATTTTTTTCCACTCAGGCCTCATTGACCTGTGCGAAACGGAAGGCGAGCTGGTCAGCGTTCTTGCCCACGAAATCGGCCATGCGGCAAGCCGGCATATCGCCGACCGGATCAGCAAATCAGGCAAACTCAATGCCGGCACCACGGCTCTGATGCTGGCAGGACTGCTCCTCGGCCAGGGCGCCCTTTCCCAGGCCCTTGTCACCGGCTCCATGGCCGGCGGCCTTACCGCAAACCTCCAATTCAGCCGCGCGGACGAAGAAGAGGCGGATCGGCTGTCCTACAAATGGATGCAAGAAGAACACCGCGATCCGGCGGACATGGTGAACATGCTCAAAAAAATGCGCCGGGTCAGCCGCTATCACCGCAAACAGGTTCCGACCTACCTCCTCACCCATCCGGAGCCGGAACACAGAATCGGCTACATTGAAGACCTCATCCTACAGGATCCGGAGAAAAAAATCCAAGCACGGGACGAGTTCGCCTACCAACGGTTCAAATACAGGGTGCAAACCCTTACCCGGGAAACGCAATCGATCCTGCCCATCCTGAAAAACAGGGCGGAAGAGCCGGGCATCCTCCAGGACGACCCCATGGTTTTCTTCGGCCTCTCCCAAGCCTACCTGGCAAGCCGGGACTACCAAAAGGCTGAAGAGGCGCTCCAAAAGGTCATTGTCCGGTACCCAGACAAGCAGATCCTTAAAACAGATCTCGGCAGATTAAAGCTTGAAGCTGGAGAAACAAAAGCCGCCCTGGCAATCTTCCAGGAAATACACAGGCAGGATCCCGACGGGGCATACAATGCCTATTATCTTGCCAAGGCCTTGCAACAAGAGGGAGAATTGGCCCAGGCGGTGCTCATCTATGAAAACTTAAGCGAACGCATGCCGACCTATGCAAAACTCTATCAGGAGATCGGCAGGATCAGGGCGGCCCTTGGCAACAAAGCACTGGGGCACTACAATCTCGGCCTGTATCATTTCTATGAAGGATCAAGCCGCACGGCCCGCTTCCACATCGCCGAGGCGCTTAAAGGCCTTCCGGAAAAGGATCCTCTCTACACCAAGATACAAGATCTGAAAAATAAAATCGCCCGAATAGAGAAGATGTGAGCACCGGAAACAGTTCTGCGTGACGCCGGGAAAGAAGCAGGGGATCAGAGCAATGGTTATTGCTTGCGGCTGCGGAGTTTGCGGATCGCCATCACCGCGAAATCACGAAATAACCGGGTGGCCTTGATCCGGTTTGAATCGAGTTTTGGCCGGTCTTTTTTTCGATCAAGATAGATCAGGCCGATGGGCTTGTCATCCAGGCAGATGGGAAAAAGATATACGGTCCGGTCTTTCACAAAAAACTTAAGGCTCTCGGGAAAAGCGTCCGGAGCATTGGCTGGAATGGCCATATCCTTGCACGCCTTGAGAGACTTGGGAATGATATACTCACTCGGGGCGAGATCATGCTCGAACCGAGCGATTCCGGCCGGATCGATATCACCCAGGCCAAAACGGCCGACCAAAACCCGGCGCGTTGGTTGCACGCTGATCACGGCGAGGAGCACCCGATCAAAGCCAATGCCACGGTAGAGCCCCTCCAGCAGGTTAATGTAAAAATCATTGAGATTGAAAGGGCCCATCAGCGTTTCGGTGATGTCATGGATAAAATCGTTGATGGATTTATCCGGGCTGACCGGCAATTCATCCAGCTCTTGGATGAATTGCTCTTCCAGGACCTCCCCTCCTGCCCTGACGGGCTCCTCCCCACTCTCCGCCTTTTCGCTTTTTGCCTTTTTCTTCCGTGCGGCTTTTGGATCTTTGATCGCCTCTTCAAGGCCCCGCAACCGGCTGCGCATTTTCAGCTTGGAAAGACCGTAGCGAATGGACTCTGAAATGTCCTCCGAGGCATCGACCGTTCTGTTGACCCGCTCCACAGCCTCTTCCGTGCTTAAGGAGAGCATCTCGCCGAACTGGCGAATGAGCCCGTCGATATCCCTTTCCTCACAGACATACTCAATGAGTTTATTGGAAAAATTCGCGACATTCTTCAGATAACCCAGGGTATCGTAAGTGTTCTGAGGCTCCGAGGGGTTGGGGTTCATGGCGGCGCACACCTTGTCGGACAAATTCCAGAAGGTTGCCACTTCGACCCCTATCTGGTCAAAGGTCAACCCCTCGAGAATTTGCCGGGTAGCGGCGTCCTCGGACATGCCGCCGGCCACCTTTTCCTCGATCTCCCGGGAGATTTCCGGCATGTAGATGCAAACGATAATCTTGCCGAGATTATGGAGAAGGGCGCAAATAAAAGCTTCTTCCGGCACGATGTTGAGGTTTTTCTCAACCGCCAGATCACGGGCCTGCAGAGCGCTCAAAAAAGAGCGGGTGAGAAGTTTGCTGATCCCCTCTTTTTCGACGCCGTTTTTGACAAAATCCTCAAACAGGGCGATGCCGGTGGCAAGATCGCGAACCGCGTCAAACCCGATGATGGTCACGGCCCTGGAGATGGAATTGACCGGACGGCCGAGGGAATAGAAGGCGGAATTGACCACCTGCAATACTTTGTTGGTAAGGGAGTAATCCTTAAGGATAACCTTGGAAAGCTCGTAGCCCGCGCTCTGGCTGCTGTGGGTCAGGGCAATCAGCTCCTGGACATTATGGGACATGGCCGGGAGTTCGCCCATGTTCATTTTTGCAAATATTTCAGCAAGTTTTCCGCTTGACGGCGGCGAGGTCTCAGTCATGTTTTCCTGCACCCACCCAAAAATGAAACAACCAGCCCCCGCATCATTCCTCGCCTCTAACTTACCATTATAACTATAGAATATTTACAAAAAAATCCACAGTACTAACGTTTTTTTATTACACCCTACTGTGATATATGATACGGTCATAACAGGCAAGTTAATTTCATGCAACTTTCTGATATAGTTATGACAAATAGTTGAGTCAGCCGTTTTACCAAAACCACGGAGCATCCGTATTGTCATGTTTCCGCATGGACGGATTCGGACAAATTACTGACAAAAAATGCACCCCCGGGAAAAGACGATGATGCAGGACGGAACGATCAATCTTGAGGATTACACCAAATCGGATTGGACCATTACGCTCAATGACCGGGTTATCACAAGCTTCACTACCCACGAAGGAAGCAAGCTCATTATCGGCCGCAGCCCCGATGCGGATGTGGTCATCGACAATACGGCCATCTCCAGGCACCACTCTTCCCTTGAGCTACGCGATGGCCGCCATTACCTGGCAGACCTGAAAAGCACCAACGGCACCACGGTCAATGGAAAAAAGATTGCATCCAAGGTTCCGATCAGCAATAAAGACGTTATTTTCATCGGGAAATTCCGCTTGATCCAGGCGGCGGCGGATGAACAGCATGCTTCGTCATCCTACGCCACTGCCATGGATATTGATGACGAGGCAACGGTTTTTGTCAGCTCTCCGCGGCAGCAGGCCGCAGCCCAACCCGGCCAGGCCACAACACCTTCCACGACAACCGAGATTTACAGGCTCACGGTAGTTGAAGGCAGCGCCTCGCCTGCCTCCCTCTCCCTTGACGGAAAAAGCAGCGTAAAAATCGGCAAGGATCCGTCCTGCGACATGATTATCTCCGGCTGGCTTGTCGGCAAGCCCCAATGCTATGTGGTAAGCAAAAAAGACAAATATTTCATAGTGCCCCAGAGAGCATGGGCGAACACCAAGCTCAACGATGTCATCATCAAAGAAGAACGCCTCTTGCGCAAAGGCGATATCATCCAAATCAAGAGTGTGAAAATCAGGTTCGACTAATCTCCCGGATGCTTTCTCGACTCCTTGATCACATACACAGGTGGAAAAAAGGCGCTCCCCCAGGCATTACAGGGGAACCATCCGCCCAAAAACCGCCCCCCCAAAAACCTGCTGAAAATCCGCAGGTGCCCGTCTGGTCCCCTGGCGACACCATCCTTAACCGGTACCATATTGAACAGGTTATGTCGGGGTCCATGGGAAATGTTTACATCTCCGAGCATCTCGGCTGGAAAATAAAGGTTGCCATCAAAGCTCCCCGGCCTGAAGTGCTTGCGGACCGTGAAGGCATGAGCCGGATACTTAAAGAAGCCAACGGCTGGGTCCGAATGGGCATGCATCCCAATGTTGCCTCCTGTTTTTATGTTCTGGCCATCAACAAAATCCCCCATCTCTTTATTGAATTTATCGATGGGGGGAATCTTTCCGAATGGATCAAGGCCGGTCGTTGCAGAAATCTCCGCACCGCCCTCTCTCTTGCCATTCAATTCTGTCACGGCATGGAATTTACCCACCAGCGCGGCATTATCCATCGCGATATCAAGCCCCAGAATATCCTGATCACCAAGAACTCCCTGCTGAAGATAACCGATTTCGGCATCCTCCTTGCCCACGGGGATGCCGAAACAGGCGATGGCCTGGCGCCAGGCGCCGACCCGGCAGATCACGAAGCGACCATCGGTTTTAGAGGAACCCTCGGCTACGCCTCCCCGGAACAACTGCGCGACGCCCACACCGTTGACCTGCGAACGGACATTTTCTCTTTCGGCCTCTGCCTCTGGGTCATGCTCTGCGGCAAAAAGCCATTTATCAACAATGCGTTGAAACATAAAATACCCAACCCGACGCCGGTGGCGCCGGACATTAAATTTTCCAAGGCGCTCAAGGATGTCTTGCGCAAAAGCGTTGCCTACAATCCCGACGACCGCTATGCCAATTTTGCCGAAATGCGGGCGGCCCTCAACGAAGCGTATACCGCTGCCTTTAACACCGCCTGCCCCTACGCGGAGCTCAGCAATATCGATCTCAGGGCGGACAGCCTGAACAACAGAGCCGTCTCCCTTTTTGAGCTTGGGGAGATCAAAGAAGCTGCCGCCTGCCTCAACAAAACCCTTGAAATCAACGAGATGCTTCCCGAAGCCGTGTACAATATGATCTTGCTCAACTGGCGCTCGGGGGCAAAAGCCACAAAAATTATTCGCCAGATCGAAACCGCCAAAAAGCGTGGGGCGACAACCCCCTGGCTCACCGAAATGGAGGGCGCGGTCAAACGCAGTATGGTGGAGGACAAGGGCGATCCTGCCAAGCAGCAGTATCCGGAATTTCGCCTGTGCCTCCCCAAAAATTCCCTGGAAGTTTTTCGCGAAGGCCAGCTTCACCTCTCCGTGCAGCGCAATATCCTCGACCATCTGGATAATAAACGCTATGGCCCCTGCCATGATATCCTGATGACGGCCTGGAAAAACAGCAGTTACAAAAAAGACAAGATCTTCAACATGGTCTACCACCGGCTGTTGCTGGTGGGGACAAAAAAGAAGGTGCTGGGAGTCCAGCGCTTCCTGACCCTGAAAGGCGATGAGGGCCCGACCAAGCATCTTGCCCATATCCCGAACACAAAAAAGTTTGTTGCCGCCGGTCCGGAAGGTAAAATAGTCCTCCACGACCTGAGCACCTCCTCGCATCAAAGCATTGTCTTGGCAAAAGAAGGCAGCGCCATTTCAGCCCTGGCCATCTGCCCGCTGGGCAAATACATCGCCGTAGGGGCGCAGGATGGCACTGTTTGCCTGTTTTCCACAAAAACCGGCAAACAGGAATCGAAGACCGCCGCCCACAGCGGCCCGGTGCACGCCCTGGCCTTTAACGAAAATGGCCGCCACCTTGCCTCTGGCGGGGCAGACGGGATCATGAAGATACGCAAGCTTGGCACCGGGCCGGAAATGACAACCTCCATCAAGGAAGGTGGTTCCGTCCGCGCCATTATCTATACCGCCAGCGGCTTGAACCTGATAACCGGAAGCGAAGACGGCTCTGTCCGCTTCTGGGACGCCAACGGAAAAGAATGCACGAGGATCATCGAAGCCCATGCCATGCCGGTTATCTCCCTGGCAAATTCGCTTGATGGTCAACGCTTTATCTCGGCCGGCACCGACCGGCATTTAAAGGTATGGGAACACACTACCGGCCGTTGCCTCAAATCGATCAAGGCGCACGACGAAACCATTTCTTCCGCCTTGTTTCTCCAAGACAACCAGACCCTGATCTCCGGCTGCGAAGATGACATCATCAAGCTCTGGGACAGCAACAGCGGCGAATGCTTGGCCGTTCTTGACGGCAGGGGCGACGGCATTTACAGTCTTGCCCACGGGCCTAAGCCCCACACCTTTCTTTCCGGCAGAAAAGATGGGGCCATTGTGTTCTGGATGGTCATCTACCAACTGCATTTTGAGTAATTTCCCCGGGCGGGAATAAAGCGGAATCTTCATGATCTTCGAGTTCTTAAAAAAAATCTGCAAACGCAAGCCCAGAACCATTTCTTTTTATGGCCGCACGGACACCGGCATGGTTCGGGGCCACAACGAAGACAGCTTTTGCTCGCTCCGCAACCGGCGTCTTTTCGTGGTCGCCGATGGCATGGGCGGCCATAATGCAGGCGAGATCGCCAGCCACCTTGCCATCGAAGCCCTGCTCGAATTTCTCTCGGAGGAAAAAATCCGGGAAATGCGCGGCAACGACGAGGAAATCCACCAGAGTATGCTGGCGGCCTTCGCCCATGCCAATCAGGCAGTAATGAACAAGGCCGCTGCCGAGGAAACGATGAAAGGAATGGGCTGCACCATGGTTGCCTGCCTTCTTGACGAAAATCGCCTCCACACCTGCCATGTGGGCGACGCACGCTGTTATCTTTTTGAAAATGCCAGCCTGCAACAAATCACCACGGATCATACCGCGGTGACGTACATCAGCAAAATCGATGCCGACAACAAAGAAATCCAGATCCCGCGGCATGTGGTAACCCGCGCCATCGGCTTCAACTCCCCGGAAGGGCCGGAATACCACAAAACCATTTTACGGCCTGGCAACAGGGTGCTCCTCTGTTCCGATGGGTTGTGGAACATGGTTGACCACACCCGGCTTGAGCAAATCCTCCTCAATGCCCCCACCCCGGAAAAAGCCAGTGAAACCTTGGTCAAGGCGGCCAATGAGCAAGGCGGGCGCGACAACATCACTGCCCTGGTCATTTTTTATTAAAGGGAGATACAATGTCTGCCCAGCACAACGCTCCGAATACCCTTGAAAATATCGCCGCCGATCTTATGGCCCTGGCCAATGATCTTGCCCAGGGAAAACTCCGGGTTGGCAATCGGCTGGTCGAGATAGGAAACCCTCTGTTTATTAAAACCAAGCAGAAAATCACCGGCGACACAGCCTATTGCACCCTTTCCTTTCAAGTGCCCCTCCGGAATTCGGACCAGGAAGAGACGGCAATGCCCGATCAGAGGCATGCGTTTAAAAAAAGCGATGCCCGCGGCGCTGGCAAGGATGCCCGTTTACAGGGACGCCCCCCGGAGGGGAAAAAAATAAAAAAAGAGATTGCAAGCCTCTGGAAAAGCGTTGGCAAAAAACTGGAACAGGGACAGGCTCCCACCCCTGCAGAAGAAAAATCCCTTCTTGCCGCCTTTGAAAACTTTTGCCTTTTCTCCGAACCAGCTTGGCATGAAGAATGGCTCCGCTGCACCACGATCCTGCGGGAAGCCTTGGCCTGCGCCCACAGAGGAGATCTGCCCACCGCACTGGCGCATGCGGAGGAAGTGAATCGTCTTACCAAGGACTGCCACAAAAAACACAAGTAGCCTCTCGCCATGACCCCCTTCGAGATTGTCAAAAGAACCCCGAAAAATAATTGCCGGGAATGCGGCTATCCGACCTGTCTCGCTTTTTCCGCGGCTGTGGCCAAAAGCGGCGAGGATCTTGGCAAATGCCCCTATCTCGACACCACCGGCCTGAATGTTTTGCAACCCCCTGGGGTTGCTCTGGAAGAACTTTCCGGGCAGCGCGATCAAGTCCTTATCGAACACCTGAAAAACAAGATTTCCACCCTGGACTTTTCCCGTATTGCCGCCCCCCTCGGCGCCAGCCTCCGTGGCGAGAACAACCAGGCCCTGTCGTTTCTTTTCCTGGCGCAGGAGATTTTCCTCGACAAGCAGGGCATTCTCCTTGACGGCCACCCCCCGGATGACCCCAGGGACCAGATCCTTCTCTATAATTATATCCACTCCCAGGGAGGACCGGATCCGACGCTTGACTGGATCGGCCTGGAAACCCTGCCAAACTCCATTTCCAAGGTAAGAACCCTTGCCACCTATTGCGAAAACAGACTGGCGGAACTCTTTGCCCCACTTCCCGCCGCAACAATCATGGCCGCTTGCCGGGCGTTAGGCGGGATTTCGCATCCGACTCCTTCCGCGACGCTCGGTTGCATTATCCCGGTTCTGCCCAAGATTCCGCAATATCTTGTCTACTGGGAATCGGAGCCGGACGAAGGATTTCCCGCAAAGGTCAAGATGCTTTTCGACCGCCAGGTGCTCAATTTCCTCGACCTGGAATCCCTGATTTTTTCAGCGGAACGCCTAGCGGATCGATTCGCCCTCGAGCTTGCCTAAGCAGAGTGCCCTCTGCTGATGGCCACCCTGCCCCGTGATCAACTGATGACATTCCGGCAAATTCCTGTCATACTGCGTTCTCTTACATAAAAAACATCCCTTCCAATAGTCAGATAAAGAGTCATGGCCCGACAACCCGCCCCACACACCGCTCCCCTGGCAGAACGGTTGCGCCCGCAAACACTGGCTGATTTTGTCGGGCAAAAACAGCTTCTCGGCGAGGACAAGCTTCTCCCTCGGCTCATCCGCCAGAGCTATCTGCCCTCCCTGCTTCTCTGGGGTCCGCCCGGCACCGGCAAAACCACCCTGGCCCGGATCCTGTCCCGGACAACCGGGGCGGAGTTCACCTTCTTTTCCGCAGTGCTGTCCGGAGTCAAGGATATTCGCGAAATAGTGTTGCAAGCCCAGGCCGCCAAGGATGAGCGCAACATCGCCACCATTCTTTTCGTGGACGAAATTCACCGTTTCAACAAAAGCCAGCAGGACGCGTTTCTTCCCCATGTGGAAAGCGGCCTCTTGACGCTCATCGGCGCAACCACCGAAAATCCCTCTTTCCACGTCATCGCGCCCCTTCTCTCCCGGTGCAGGGTTCTGGTGCTTGAACCGTTGCAGCCCGAGGACTTGGAAACCATTATCCAGCGGGCCATCACGGACAAGGAACAGGGGCTGGGCTCCTGGCAGATAACTCTTGCGCCGGAGGCTTCCGCCCACCTGGCCAGAATTGCCGACGGCGATGCGCGCAACCTGCTGAACAGCTTGGAAATCGCCGCCAATCTTGCCGAACCGGATGCCACGGGCGCCCGGCATATAACCCTGGCCACGGTGGAAGAAGCCATCCAGCGCAAAAGCCTGCGCTACGATGCGGACGGCGAGGAGCATTACAATCTGATTTCGGCCCTGCATAAAAGCCTGCGGGACAGCGATCCGGACGGCGCCCTGTACTGGCTGTGCCGGATGCTCGCCGCCGGGGAGGAGCCCTTGTACGTGGTCCGCCGCCTGATCCGCTTCGCCTCGGAAGACATCGGCAATGCGGACCCGCAGGCCCTCATGGTTGCCATCAACGCCAGGAACTCCTATCAAACCCTGGGCAGCCCCGAGGGAGAACTGGCCCTGGCCCAGGCCGTCATCTACCTTGCCACCGCCCCCAAGAGCAATGCCGTCTATGCCGCGTACAATACGGTAATGCAGGAGATCAGGCGCACCGGCAGCCTGCCGGTGCCGCTCCACCTCCGCAACGCGCCAACCGCACTGATGAAGGATCTCGGCTACGGCCAGGGCTACCAGTATGCCCATGACGACCCGCACGCCTTGGTGGATCAGCATCATTTACCAAAACAACTTGTTGGAAAAATCTATTATCAACCCGCCAATCGAGGGTATGAAGCAGTGATCCGGGACCGCCTCACCAAATGGCGGCAGTTGTTGCGGGATCGAAAAAAACAACCAGCCTGATTCTCTCTTTAGACGATTGTCAGACCAGGAGCGCATGACCACCATGAACAGACACGCCGTTTTTTTGCTGTTTTTCTCTCTTGCCCTGCTCAGCATAACCGTGCCCACGGCAGGGGATGCGGCACAACAGGCCCGCCCCCCTGTTCGGCACGAACTGAGCCTCTTTTTTGCCAATGATGTACGGGGGGAAACGGAGCCGTGCGGCTGAAAAAGCAACCAGTTGGGCGGTCTGCCCAAGAAAGCGCACCAGCTTGAATCCCTGCGGGGAAAAAAATCCGCGGTACTTGCCCTTGACAGCGGGGCCCTGCTTTTCAAGAATGAAAAATTGCCTCCGGACCAGCGCGAACAGCTCGCAGTTACCGCGCAGGGAATTGTCGCGGCATACAGCACGATGTCCTTTGGTGCGGTGGGCGTGGCCAGAGAGGATCTCGCCGCGGGTCTGCCCTTTCTCCTCACCGTCCAGAAAAAATCGAGCTTCCCCTGGCTGAGCGCCAATCTGCTCAGCCGCAGCGAACGAAAGCCCTGGTTCAAACCGCACACCTTGATCACGGCAGGAGGTCTGCGCATCGCGGTCATCGGCCTCACCGCCCAAGGGGCGGACTCGCTCTTCACGGAAAAAGACAACGCGGTCATTGCTCCCTGGGAAGAGGTTTTGCCCAAGGAAATCGCCATGCTGCGAGACCGGGCAGACATGACCATTCTGCTTTCCAGCTTCCCCGCCCCGGTAAACCGCAAAATCGCGGAGGCCCATCCCGAGATTCACCTGATTCTCCAGGCAGGAAACACCCAGGGCAACATCGCGCCGGAGCGGATCAACAACACCCTGATCACCCAGGTGGAATCCCAAGGCAAATCCGTGGGCATTCTGGAGGTGCTATGGAACAAACAGAGCAAGAGATGGGAGGAGTCCGGCGCTGAAAATCTGCTGACAGACAAGAAAAACGAGCTGGACCGCTTGGGATGGCAGATCAACCGGTACCGCAAGCAAGGCGAGCCGGCGCAGGCATTCAAGAACCAGCCCCAAATGCTTGCAGTCTATAACGACCTGCTTGCAAAGCGGCGACTGCTGGAAGAAGAGATTCTCCGTCTCACCGCCCAACAGAAGGCGCGGGAGACAAACCGTCAACGATTCTCCTCGTACAGCCCCCATTTTGAAACCATGCGCAAGGACCTTCCGGACAACCCGGCGGTCCGGGCCATTGTCGATGCAACCACCAGCGAGGTGAACCGGATCGGCAAGGCGGCGGTAAAGGCAAGAATCTCGGACAAGACCGGGCAACCCCAGGGAGGGCTTCCGGAAAATTATGCCGGCAGCACCGCCTGCACAAGCTGCCATGCCCCGCAGTTTGCCAAATGGCGCGCCACCCAGCATGCCACGGCCTATGACACCCTGGAGGCCAAGGGGCAGCAGTTCAATGTGCAGTGCCTGCCCTGCCACATCACCGGCCCCGCCGCCCAGACCGGCCAGGAAATGCTCGCCCTTGCCCATGATTTGCGCCAGGTCGGTTGCGAATCATGCCATGGCCCGGCCCGCGCGCATACCCGGCAACCGGCGGCGGCCAAGGCCGGCCAGCCGACCATGGATACCTGCCTGCGCTGCCACAGCGGCGAGCATGACGACAGATTCAACTTCAGCGAGGCGCTCTCCCGCCTCCGCTGCGGCGGTGACTGAGCTTCGGGCATAAAAAAAGGCCAGGAGGCATATGCCTCCTGGCCGAAAATCATTGCACTCCGCAGTGGGTTATTTCACTTCTTCAAAATCCGCATCCACCACATCGTCGTCATCCTTCTTTGCCCCACCGGCCTGACCACCGCCTTCGCCGCCTTCCGGCGCCTTGTCCTTGGTGGCCTGGGCGTACATCATCTCAGCCAACTTATGGGAAGCCTGGGTCAGGGACTCAAGCCCCTTCTTGATCGCCTCCACATCGTCGGATTCCATGAGCTTCTTGAGGCTGTCGATCTCGACCTGCACCTTGTTCTTGGTCTCGCTGTCAACCTTGTCGCCCAGATCCTTCATGCTCTTTTCCGTGGCATAGATCATGGAATCGGCCTGATTCTTGGTCTCGACCAGCTCCTTGCGCTTGCGGTCCTCGTCGGCATGGGCCTCGGCGTCCTTCTGCATCCGCTTGATCTCGTCCTCGGAAAGGCCGCTGGAGGCGGTGATCCGGATGGATTGCTCCTTGCCGGTGCCGAGATCCTTGGCGGAAACATGGAGAATGCCGTTGGCGTCGAGATCAAAGGTGACCTCGATCTGCGGCACCCCGCGCGGGGCCGGGGGAAGATCAGTCAGCTCGAAGCGGCCGATGGTCTTGTTGTTTGCCGCCATCTCGCGCTCGCCCTGGAGCACATGGATGGAAACCGCGGGCTGGCTGTCCGCCGCGGTGGAGAACACCTGACTCTTCTTGGTGGGGATGGTGGTGTTCTTCTCGATGAGCTTGGTCATCACCCCGCCCAGGGTCTCGATGCCCAGGGAGAGCGGGGTAACGTCGAGGAGCAGCACGTCCTTGACATCGCCCTTGAGCACCCCGCCCTGCACAGCGGCGCCGATGGCCACAACCTCGTCGGGGTTCACGCCCTTATGGGGATCCTTGCCGAAGATCTCCTTGACCTTCTCCTGCACCTTGGGCATCCGGGTCATGCCGCCGACCAGGATCACCTCGTCGATGTCCGCCGCGCTGATCCCGGCATCCTTGAGGGCAATCTTACAGGGGTTGACCGTACGCTCGATCAGATCCTCCACCAACCCTTCCAGCTTGGCGCGGGAAAGCTTCATCTGGAGATGCTTGGGACCGGAGGCGTCCGCCGTGATGAAGGGGAGGTTGATGTCGGTCTCCATGGTGGTGGAAAGCTCCATCTTCGCCTTTTCCGCTTCTTCCCGCAACCGCTGCAGAGCCATATTGTCGGTGCGCAGATCAATGCCCTGATCGCGTTTGAACTCGTCGGCAATCCAGTTGACGATGCGCATGTCAAAGTCTTCGCCGCCGAGAAAGGTGTCGCCGTTGGTGGATTTCACCTCAAACACCCCGTCGCCGATCTCCAGCACCGAGATATCAAAGGTGCCGCCGCCCAGATCGAAGACCGCGATCTTTTCCTCACCCTTCTTGTCCAGGCCGTAGGCCAGGGCCGCGGCCGTGGGCTCGTTGATGATCCGCTGCACATTGAGGCCCGCGATCCGGCCCGCGTCCTTGGTGGCCTGGCGCTGGGAGTCGTTGAAATACGCGGGCACGGTGATGACCGCCTCGGTCACTTCCTCGCCCAGATATTCCTCCGCGGTCTGCTTCATCTTGGTGAGGATCATGGCGGAGATCTCGGCCGGGGTCATCACCTTGCCGTCAACCTCAACCGCTGCGTCACCATCCTTGCCGTTGACGATCTTGAACGGGCTGATCTCGATGCTCTTTTTTACTTCCGCATCGGTGAACTTACGCCCGATAAGCCGCTTGATGGCATGCAAGGTGCGGGTCGGATTGGTGACTGCCTGGCGTCGCGCAACCTGGCCCACCAACCGCTCGCCGCTGCTGGAAAAAGCCACCACCGACGGGGTGGTTCTGTTGCCTTCCACATTGGTGATAACCTTGGGCTCGCCGCCTTCCATCACCGCGACACATGAATTTGTTGTTCCTAAGTCAATGCCAATAATTTTTCCCATCTCATATTCTCCTTACCTAACGGGATGAAACATCCTTGTTATTTATTCTTCAACATTACCCTTTGAAACGACGACCTTGGCCGCCCGGATAAGTCTGTCCTTAAACATGTATCCCTTCTGATATTCCTGCAAAATCTGGTTTTCCGGCACGTCCGCGCTGGCTTCCATGGCCACGGCTTCATGGAAATTCGGATCAAAGGGTTGCCCTTCGCCGGCCAGGGGTTTTACCCCGAATTTTTCCAGGGCGCCAAGCAGTCCCTTGCAGGTCAGTTCCACCCCGGTCAAAAGAGTTTCGGCATCAGGGGAGCACTTGCACTGGGCAACGGCGCGTTCGAGATTATCAAGAAAAGGAAGCAACTCCCGCAGAATGTTCTCTTCCGCATACTTGAGCGCTGATTCACGCTCGCGCTGCATTCTCTTTTTGAAATTATCCTGCTCGGCCGCCATGCGCAGCAGCTTGTCCTCAAGCTCCCGGTTTCTCTCCAAGGCCTTTTCCAGTTGAACCGAGAGATCTTCCTCCTCGGCCGCGGCCTGATTTTCCCCTGAACGCTCCGGCTCAAGAACCTCTTCTCTCTTTTCTTCTTGCTCAGCCACCCGTTTCTCCTTTCCGGCGCGATACATCCCTGGGATGTGCGAATCGGACTGTATCCTTCTGCAATAACTTGATTTTTCCAAGTGATTTCAAGTTTGTGTCCAACAATAAGTATGCTCTTTTTCATTGTCAAGACACGCGGCGGGAATTGTCGAACGGCAAAAAAACCGGCCCCGCAACGCATTTTTGGCGCTAACCCTCTGTTTTTACGTCCTGCCGGCGAATCCACGCGGCGCAAGCCAGAGGCAATATGGCTTGCGTCATGAAAAAAATTTTAGACATCCGCGGAATCACCGATAATGACTGTAGCAGCTACTCGGCTCTCTATTGAAACAGCAGGATCACACCCCATGCGACCCGGAACAATCATCCCCCTCACACTGTTCGTCTTTGCCTGCGTCTCGGTCAGCGGCGCGGATATGCGCCCGATAAAGAAGCTTCGGGCCGGAATCCCACCCTATGCCGTGACGGAAAAAATCGCCCGGCACAACGATCAATTCGTGGCCGGCAGAGCCGCGGACAAGCCATTGCGAACGCCGGGCACTCCGCACATGGTCTGGCTGGCGGATTGCGATGCCCGGGTGCAGGCGACGCTCTTGTACCCTGACCCGGTTGACACCATCTATACGGTCCGTAATCCCGGCAATCAATTTTCGCTCTCCGCCGGGGCGATTGACTACGGGGTCAAAGAACTCCTCTCCCCTGTTTTATTGATCACCGGCAACACCAACAGCGACAGCCTCCGCCTCTTTGCCAAAGGGTATAGCCATCTTGGCCCGGACCTGCGCCGCAACCTTGATGATCTGCGTCTTTCCTTGGGCGAAGGCGTGGCGGGCAGTGGCCTTGGGGCAATACCAGAGGCGCGGCTGGTTGAAAAAAATGTTGATTTCCAAGTGGCCACGGCCGTGAAACGCTATGGGCACAGGATAGAAAGCGGCAGGCTGGTGGTGATCGGGGCGGTGATTGACCTGAACAATCAATACGGACACGGGGCCAATCGGTTGATCATCATCAACATCAATGGCGAAACCGACCGGGAAAGATTACGAGCCATGCACCATCTCATCCGGCTGGACAAACGGCTGCTCGCCCTGGTTGGCCGCAAGCCCTAGCAAAAAAAGCAGGGCCAGCGGAAAGACCTACCAGGCACAAAAAACCCCGAACGGCAATTCCGTTCGGGGTTTTTCATACACAACAACTTAGGATGTTCAGCGCATTAGCAACCGAAAACCTTCTGCAACGGCGGAACGGTCTGCTTTTTGCGGCTCATCATGCCGGCTACCCACATGGAGTTGTTGGCGATCTTACCGCCGAAAGCCTGCTCGATAACCGCGGGCTCATCGGAAACCACCAACAGGTCGGTGCCCTCTTTCACAACGTCGGTGAGCATGAACAGTACGGAATGACGGCCATCCTTCTTGAGATCCTCAAGGGCCTTGTACAGGTCGGCGCGAATGCCGGCAACCTGATCCAGGGTGGCGAGTTCGATCTGGCCGATGCCGACCTTCTTGCCGTTCATGTCGAAATCCTTGTAGTCGCGGAAAACGAGATCCTTCATGGGAACACCTTCCACGGAAGACTTGGCTTTCAGCATTTCCATGAAGAGCGCATCGGTGTCGGCAACGCCAGCAATGGTTTTCAGCGCGGCAACCGCAGCCTTGTCCGGAGCGGTGCAGGTGGGGGACTTGAAGTTCACGGTGTCGCTCAGGATGGCGGAAAGCATGGCGCCGGCAATATCCTTGGGCAGAGCGACATTGTTGTTCTTGAACATCTCGTACAGCACGGTGCAGGTGCAGCCAACGGGCTGGGCATTGAACACGATGGGATTGTTGGTGGTGATGTCACCGATCTTGTGATGGTCGACAATGGCGATGATCTCGGCGTCCTTGATGTTTGCCGGAGCCTGACCGATATCACTGAAATCGACCAGGGCGACCTTCTTGCCGGCGGCATCCATCATGGTCTGGGGTGCGGCCAGGCCAAAGTTTTTGAGCACTACGGTGCTCTCGGGGTTCAGCTTGGCTGCCTCAATCTGCATGCAGGCAACGGCGGCGGTGCCGGTCGCCGTCAGATAATGGGCATAGGCAATGGCGGCGGCAACGGAATCGGTATCGGGATTTGAATGGCCAACAACACAAACAGACATGGTGATCCTCCTTAAATTTTTTTAATGAACCAAAAACATCCTGTTCCGATCCCAGAACAACGACCTTCCTGAAATCAGAAAATATATGTCACTTCCTAAAATTAATACCCAGCGCAGGACAACATTATAAAACGCGCAAAGAATAGTGCTATTAGGGTAGAGAGTCAAGAGGAAAGAAGCACGGGGAGAGACAATCCTGCCTCGCCCCGCATGAGGACGCAACCTGCCAATATTACAAGACAAAAACAACAAACACTCCCCAGGCCAGGTTTTGTCTTGCCCCACGCCCTTGTTTTATGTAACAATTCACTGCAGACTTGATTTTCCGTAAAGACAACCCCTGTCACCGATTGAGCATCCCCATGAAGGCAACTGAAGCACCACACGAGGCGGCCCAACCCAACAAGGCTCCAAAACGCCAGAAAATCCTGGTCGCAGAGGATAACCCGGTGGTCCGCAAGGGGTTGAACAATTTCCTGGTGAAATGGGGCTACGAGCCGATTGAGGCGGATAACGGCGACACCGCCTGGAACGCCCTTGAAACCGACCCCACCATAACCATTGCCATTCTGGACTGGAACATCCCGGGCCTGAGCGGCATGCAGGTCTGCCAACGTATCCGCATGCGCGCGGCCGGGCCGGTCTCCATAGGCACCGCGTTTAACGAGGCTACAACGTATCCGCATGCGCGCGGCCGGGCCTTATGTGTACACGGTCATCTTCAGCGCCCGCAGTTCCATCGAGGAACAGGTTCTCGCCCTGGAAGGCGGAGCGGACGATTACCTGGTCAAACCCGCCAAACCCTCTCTTCTCAGGGCCAGACTCGGGGTTGGCCAGCGGATCCTCACTTTATTGGCCGGCCCCAAGCCCGGCCCGGCCAAATAAGCGCGTCCTCCATGCCCCACCATAAAAATATTGTGCTTTTTGATTTGGACGGCACCCTGGTTGACAGCCTCACCGACCTGGCGGATTCGATGAATCGCGTCCTCAACCGGCAAGGGCTTCCCCTCCATCCAATTCAGGCCTACCGTTATTTTGTCGGAGACGGAATCACCAATCTGGTCCAGCGCGCCCTGCCGGCCGAAGCTCGGCAACCGGAGACCATTGAGGAGTGTGTGCGGGAAATGCGGAGGGAGTACAGCGCGCACTGGGCGGACACGACCCGGCCGTATCCAGGCATTGCCGAGCTGCTCGATGCGTTGACGAACCGGGGGATCGAGATGGCCATCCTGTCCAACAAGCCCGATGCCTTAACCCGGAAGGTTGTCGAGACACTCCTGCCAAACTGGCGGTTTGCCGCAGTTGCGGGAGCCAGGGAGACAATCGCCCGAAAACCCGACCCGGCCGGGGCATTGCGCATCGCCAGCCTGCTGCATCATGCGCCGCAAGAGTTTCTCTATCTGGGCGACACCAACACCGACATGCAGACCGCCCGTGCTGCCGGGATGTTTGCCGTTGGCGCGCTTTGGGGTTTTCGCACCGCGGACGAACTGAAGGAAAATGGCGCCCAGGCCTTGCTTTCCGTGCCCCTTGAGCTCTGCCCGTTGCTGGACCACTGCCCTGAATCTTAAAAAAAATCCCAGGCGCGCAACGCGCACAAGGGCAACACCCACTAGGCGCTGAGCCGCTCCGCTTCCTTGGCCTTTCGTATCTCGCAGGCGATCTGGAACGCTCTTTCCTTTCCGTTTTTATTCACGGAAACAGAGGTTTTCCCCTGCTTGCCAACACGATTTACCCAGCTCACCTCATAGCGATTCAGCTTCTCGTTAAACCGCACACCGACAACCCCGGTGGTGGTGTTGCTCACCGTGACAAGATGTTTGTCGGTCCGGACTTTCCCCAGCTTTTTCTCCATGGTGTCGCGCCAGGTAAGGGCGGCAAGCAGGCTTGAGTAACGCCCGCCACATTTGCCATCGGAAAAAAACTTCGAATGCGTTGTCCCCTGAAAACGAACCCGCACATACCAGCCGTGGGTGCGTTTGTCTTCCTGGTCTATCCGCGCCACATCCTTGTGTTTTTCAAGCATAACCTTCTTTGCCATAACTGCTCACCTCGCACAGGTTCAAAACCACTGAATACCATGCCCAATGTTTCCATCGGCAACATGGCCCCCCCTGCGCCAATTACTGTTTTTTCACAGAGCCTTGATATTGATAAGACCAAAGAAACAACAGGATCCTTCAATAAGGCCTTTATCTATATCCAATTAACATTTTTTTTGCAAGCCGTAGCAGGCAGATGTTTTTCACATTGGGTGGCAAGCCAGGATATTCCCCTGTAAATCCGCAGCACCTCCTTGCAAACACCTTCTTCCTTGCATCACATTTTTACAATACCGGGCATTTCAGCCCCGGACGTCTTCTCTTTCCCCCGGCAAACTGGTATATACAAACCTTTTGGTGATCTGCCGGGTGGTGCAAACACCCCCGCCGGCACGCCATAATTCCTGGATTGGCTCGGGCAAAAAGCGCACTCGATGCGGGTGTGGCTCCCCTTGCCTTCCCAATAATCCAAGCACAGGCAGACCCATGACGCGCACCGCGGAAAAATTTCTTGCCCTCC
This sequence comes from Hydrosulfovibrio ferrireducens, assembly GCF_046883345.1. Taxonomy (NCBI): domain Bacteria; kingdom Pseudomonadati; phylum Thermodesulfobacteriota; class Desulfobulbia; order Desulfobulbales; family Desulfobulbaceae; genus Hydrosulfovibrio; species Hydrosulfovibrio ferrireducens. Next base: position 50,929 of record NZ_JALKCW010000014.1, read on the forward strand.
TCGAAATTGTCAATCGGCTCAGGGCGCCGGATGGCTGCCCCTGGGACCAGAAGCAGACCCCCCAGACCTTCAAACAGTATCTCGTCGAGGAAACCCACGAACTCCTCGAGGCAATCAACGACGACGATCCGAGCCACATCTGCGAGGAACTCGGGGATCTCCTGTTCCAGGTCATCTTCCTCAATAATCTTTACCAGGAAAAAAACCTCTTCACCCTTTTTGACGTCATCGACTCCATTTCCGCCAAGATGATCCGCCGCCACCCCCATGTCTTCGGCAATCAAACCGTGGAATCCGAGCAGGAGCTGCACCGGCAATGGCAGTCGATAAAGAGTCAGGAAAACGCGCGAAAAGAACAACCCAGGCACACCCTGGGCTCCATCCCCAAAAGCCTGCCCGCCCTGCGCAGGGCGCAGCGGGTGGCAGACCGGGTCGCCCGGGAGGGCTTCGACTGGCCCAATCTTTCCGGCGCCGTGGGCAAGGCTGGCGAGGAATTCCAGGAACTGCGGGAGGCCTTATCATCAGGGAATCGCGAACAGATCCAGGAAGAGCTTGGCGACCTGCTCTTCGCCCTTGCGGTTGTGGCGAGAAAGGCCGATATCGACGGGGAAGAAGCCCTGCATGATGCGACAAACAAATTCACGACCCGCTTCCTCTCCCTTGAAAAAAGGATGCTTGACCAAGGCAAACGGTTTGCCGATCTTACCCCCGATGCGCTCCTGGATGCCTGGCAGCGGAACAAAACAGAGCCCCAATCATCACCAGAAAACGATTGACAAACAAACGGTTAGTTGCTATCAATCGCGATTGTTTTTTTATTATTTTCCCACATACCTCCTTGCTCTTCGCACGAAACGCAAAAAGCAAGGGCCACATGACCACAAGGAGGAATCAATGCGCAGGTACGAGACAATTGTCATTGTCAAGCCGGGGGCCGGAGAAACGGAATTCTCCACGGTTTCCGACAAGGTAACCGGAACCGTCGAAGGTTTTGGCGGATCCATCGTGAGAACCGACAGATGGGGCCTGAAAAAATTGGCTTACCCCATCAAAAAGGAAACCCAGGGCGATTTTTTGTATGTCGAATATGCCGGACTGCCTGACGGTGTCAAGGAAATGGAGCGGCTCCTCCGCATCGACGACCGGGTTCTCAAATTCATGACGGTAAAAACCCAGGATGTCTTCATCCCGGATGCCCCCAAGCCGGAAGGGCTTGCAGAGCCGGAAACCGCTTCCGCGGACACAGACGAAGCCTCTGAATAGTTTTTTTGCGCCCGCCGCAATCAAACTATACATATAGCGAACCAGAAAAGAGGAAAAGAACATGGTTATCAAGAAAAAGAAGATTTTCAACCGTCGCAAGGTCTGCCGTTTCTGCACGGACAAGAGCCTTATGATTGATTACAAGGATGTCAAAACCCTTCGCAACTTTGTGACGGAACGCGGCAAGATTATCCCGCGGCGCATCTACGGCAACTGCGCCCATCACCAGCGGCAGCTCACCGAGGCAATCAAGCGCGCGCGCCAGATTGCCCTGTTGCCTTACGCCGGACAGGCTCACCTGTAGTACAGGAACCAGCCAGGAATCGTGTTCTTCCGTGCAGGAGCAACCAGACAGACAGAAACCATCGGGGCTATCGCTGTAACAGCCCTCGTTTTCACGGTGCCGGCTGTTTTCCCCGGCCTTGAGTGGTTCCACTGCCTGATGCCTTTGCCCGCGTACTACTTCCTGAGCGTTTACGACCGGAAACAGGGCGCGGTCATTATTGCCTGGGCCCTTGGCATTGCGGGCGGCATCACCCTGTGGGCCGGAACCATGCCGGTACTGCTTTTTTCACTGACCCTCCTGCCCGTCGGCTTCATCCTAGCCAAGGCAGACAGGGAAAATGAACCGGCATTGCGCGCCGGGATAAAGAGTGTTGTCTATCTCGTCCTTGTCTGGCTCATCTCGGGCTGGCTGGTCGGGTTGGCAACCCAGAGCAATGCCTATCTTGAACTGCGGCAAAGCGTGGACCATGGTTTCGAGGCGACCTTTGCCATGTACCGGGATTCAGGACGCTTCCCGGCGAAAGATCTTGAAGAGATCAAGCTCTTCATTGCACAACTCAGGGAACAGGTGGCACGGCTTTTCCCGGCCTTGCTCCTCGTCTCGATCATCAGCACCGTCTGGCTGAACATCGTTGCCGGCCAACGGTTGCTGAAGAGAAAAGACCCCTCCCGGACCAACCGGGAGGATTTGAAAAACTGGCACCTCCCGGACTTTTTGGTCTGGCTTGTTATATTGACGGGCATTGCCCTTCTTGTCCCGGATGAACGGCTCAACACCCTGGGCTTGAACATGGGGCTGGTGCTTCTGGTGCTGTACCTTACGCAAGGGTTGGCGATTGTCTCGAGCATGATGCAGAAATGGTCGTTGCCGAAGGCGGTCAGGGTGATAACATACATCCTCCTGTTCTTGCAGGTGTACGGTATCGGTTTTGTTGCAGTGCTCGGCTTGGCTGATGTCTGGGTTGACTTCAGGAAGCCGCGGCTAAAAAACGATGCGGACGACACCTCGGTGTCGTAATTTTAACAAAAGAACTACTATGAAACTGGAGACTTTTTCAGAGTCTTCATTTTTCAGAAATAATGAATCCAGGCAAAGCCAGGATTCAACCGGAGGTACACCATGGAACTCATTTTAAAAGAAACCATTGACACTCTTGGCGAGGAAGGCGATGTTGTTAAGGTAAAGGACGGCTACGGCCGCAATTTCCTGATCCCTCGCCGTCTTGCCGTGCCTGCCACCAAGGCAAACCTTACCGTTCTGGAAAAGGAAAAGGCCGCCATTGTGGCACGGAAGAAAAATCAGCGGGATGAGGCGGAAGCCCTGGCCAAAAAAGTTGCCGGCGCCACTGTGGTCATTGCCCACCGTTCCGGGGATGACAACAAGCTCTACGGCTCCATCACCTCCGCCGACATTGCTGAAAAGCTCGCCGAGCTGGGTATTGCAATCGACAAGAAAAAGATCGTTCTTGACGAGCCCATCAAGAGCCTGGGCGTTACCATGGTGCCGGTAAAGATCGGCTACCAGATTTCCGCGGAAATCACCGTGGAAGTCGTTCCCCTGGCTGCGGAATAAGTTCACGCCCGCCACACAGAAGGCAGACTTGGGCTCCGGCTCATATACCGGAAATCCCCTTGCTTTGTCCCTGGAATAACGCAGGATAACCGAAGGGGGGCGGAAATCGCCCCCCTCCATTGCAGCCAACGATACTCCATGGAATCCGGACCAGGCCCTTCCACCACCCACCGTCTGCCCCCGCAGAATCTTGAGGCCGAGCAATGCGTTCTCGGCTCAATCATGCTGCAACAGGGCGCCATGCCCAAAGCGGCAGAGACTCTCACCGAAGACGATTTTTACCGCGACGCCCATAAATACATCTTTTCCGCCATGATCACCCTGTTTGACCGTGGCGAACCCCTTGACCTTATCACTATTTCCAACCTGCTGAAGGACAACAACCGGCTGGAGGCGGTGGGCGGTCCCACGTATCTTGCCACCCTCACCGATATCGTGCCGGTGGCCGCGAATATCGCCTATTACGCCAAGATCGTGCGGGAAAAAGCGATCCTCCGCAGGCTGATCCAGACCGGCACCGAAATCGCCGGCCGCTGCTACGAAGAACAGGACGATATCGACGGCCTGCTTGACGACGTGGAAACCACCGTCTTTGAAATCTCCCGGGCCAAGAGCGGCCAGTCCTATCATTCGCTCAAGACCGTCATCTCCGACACCTTCAAATACATCGAACAGCTCTACGAACGCAAGGAACACATCACCGGCGTTCCCACCGAATACCATGACTTTGACAAGATGACCGCGGGGCTGCAGCGCTCGGATCTCATCATCCTGGCCGCCCGTCCCAGCATGGGCAAAACCGCCCTGGCCGTCAACATGGTGCAGAACGCCGCCCTGCTCCACAAAGTGCCGGTGGCGGTGTTCAGCCTGGAGATGTCCAAGGAGCAGTTGGGCATGCGCATGCTCTGCTCCATCAGCCGGGTTGACGCCCAGCGGCTACGCACCGGGTTCCTCAAAGAGCAGGATTGGCCCAAGCTCACCCGGGCGGTGGGCATGCTTTCCGAAGCCCCCATCTACATCGACGACACCCCGGCCATCACGGTGCTGGAGATGCGGGCCAAGTGCAGGCGCCTGAAAACCGAACACAACATCGGCATGGTGGTGGTGGATTACCTCCAGTTGATGCGGGGCAAGGCAAACACCCAGTCCCGCGAACAGGAAATCAGTGACATCTCCCGCTCGCTCAAGGCCATGGCCAAGGAGCTCAGCATCCCGGTTCTCGCCCTTTCCCAGTTGAACCGCAGCCTGGAAAATCGCCCCAACAAAAGACCGCAGCTTTCCGATCTGCGCGAATCGGGCGCCATTGAGCAGGATGCCGACGTGATCATGTTCATCTACCGCGATGAGGTGTACAACAAGGCGGAAGACAACCCGAGAAAGGGGATTGCCGAAATCATCATCGGCAAGCAGCGTAACGGCCCCACCGGCACCGTGGAGCTGGCCTTTCTCGACCGCTTCACCTCCTTTGAAAATCTTGCCCACCAAAGTTTTCCGCCAACGGAATAAGAAAAGGTTGAGAGTCTGTGGTGTGCAGCCTGTGAGCAGCCGCGCCTCTTGCAACCGCCCCAAAAGTTCCCGCCCATCCCGTCGAGGGAGGGGGGATTTAATGAGAAAAAACCGGATCAACGAATATGAAATACGACTTCAAGGCCATCGAAGAAAAATGGCGCTCCCACTGGCTTAAAAACAGCACTTATAAGGCCAGCGAAGATTCCACCCGGCCCAAGTACTATCTTCTGGAGATGTTCCCATACCCTTCGGGCCGCATCCACATGGGCCATGTGCGCAACTACACCATCGGCGATGTGGTGGCCCGCTACAAGCGGATGAAGGGCTTCAACGTTCTGCATCCCATGGGTTGGGACGCCTTTGGCCTGCCCGCCGAAAATGCGGCGATCAAGCACGACACCCATCCGGCCAAATGGACTTACGAAAACATCGACTACATGAAAAAACAGTTGCAGCGCATGGGTTTCAGCTATGACTGGGATCGCGAACTCGCCACCTGCAACGACAAATACTACCGCTGGGAACAGCTCCTGTTCATCAAGATGTACGAAAAGGGACTGGTCTACCAGAAGGTAACCACGGTCAACTGGTGCGAGACCTGCCAGACCGTGCTGGCCAACGAGCAGGTCATCGACGGCGCCTGCTGGCGGTGCGACAATGCCGTGCTGCCCAGGGAGATGAACGGCTGGTTTTTCAAGATCACCGACTATGCCGAGGAGCTGCTTGCCGGTTGCGACACGCTCACGGGCTGGCCGGAGAAGGTCCTCACCATGCAGCGCAACTGGATCGGCAAGAGCGTGGGCGCCGAGGTCAATTTCAAAATAGAAAACTCCGAAAAAACCCTCACCATCTTCACCACCCGGCCGGATACCATCTTTGGGGCGACCTTCATGTCCATCGCCCCGGAACACCCGTTGGCTTTGGAATTGAGCGCGGGCACCCCCCAGGAAGAGGCGGTCAAGGAGTTCGTTGCCCGGATCAAGGTCGAAAAACAGCGGCAGCGGCCGGAAGATGAGATGGAAAAGGAGGGGGTCTTCACCGGCGGTTACTGCCTCAACCCCTTCACCGGCACAAGGCTGCCGGTGTACGTGGCCAATTTCGTGCTCATGGAATACGGCACCGGCGCGGTGATGGCGGTTCCGGCCCATGACCAGCGCGATTTTGAATTCGCCAAAAAATATGGGATTGAGATCAAAGTCGTCATTCAGCCCGAGGGCGAGCCCCTTGATCCGGCGGCCATGAGCGAGGCCCACGAAGGGACAGGCACCCTGGTCGCTTCCGGGGAGTTCACCGGCCTTCCCTCCGAAAAGGCCAAGACCGCCATCACCGCGGCGGCCACGGAAAAAGGGGTCGGCTGCCAGCGCACCACCTTCCGCTTGCGCGACTGGGGCATCTCCCGCCAGCGTTACTGGGGCGCCCCCATTCCCATGCTCCACTGCGCCAGTTGCGGGATAGTGCCGGTACCGGAAAAGGATCTGCCCGTCAGCCTGCCCACGGATGTCCAGTTTGACAAATCCGGCAAATCGCCCCTGCATACCCTGGAAAGCTTCTACCAGACCACCTGCCCTCTCTGTAACGGCCCGGCCCGGCGCGAAACCGACACCATGGACACCTTTGTCGAGTCCTCCTGGTATTTCGCCCGCTACGTTTCCCCCCGGTTCACCGAGGGGGTTTTGGACAAAGCCAAGGCTGACTATTGGCTGCCGGTGGATCAGTACATCGGCGGGGTGGAACACGCCATCCTCCACCTGCTTTACTCGCGCTTTTTCACCAAGGTTCTGCGCGATCTCGGCTACCTGTCCATTGACGAGCCCTTCACCAACCTGCTCACCCAGGGCATGGTGATCAAGGACGGCACCAAGATGTCCAAGTCCAAGGGCAACGTGGTGGACCCCAACGAGCTGGTGGAAAAATACGGAGCCGACACGGTCCGGTTGTTCAGCCTCTTCGCCGCCCCGCCGGAACGGGATCTGGAATGGAGCGATCAGGGGGTGGAAGGCGCATACCGCTTTTTAAACCGGGTCTTCCGCCTGGTGGACGACAATCTCGGGGTCTTTGCCACGCCCAACTCCACCCTGCCCCAGGAGATGAATGCGGCAAGCATTGCCCTGCACCGGAAAACCCATCAGACCATCCGCAAGTTCGGGGCGGACATTGAGGCAAAGTTCCACTTCAACACCGCCATCAGCGCGGTAATGGAGTTGACCAACACCCTGTACAGCCTGGCCGCCGATGAGTCTGGCGAAACCGCTGACCCTGCGGTGATCCGCGAGGCCATTGAGGCGATGCTCGCCCTGCTCTCCCCCATGGTGCCGCATCTATGTGCCGAACTCTGGGAGCTGACAAAACATCCCACCCCTCTTGCCGAAGTGCTTTGGCCGGAGTACGATGACGAGGCGGTCCGGGAGGAGGCGATCACCATCGTGGTCCAGGTGAAGGGCAAGGTGCGCAGCCAGCTCCAGGTTGCTCCGGGCACCAGCGATGCAGACCTTGAAAAAATGGCCCTGGCCGAGGACAAGGTGCAAAAATTCCTGGAAGGCAAACCGGTGCGCAAGGTAATCGTCGTACCGAACAAACTGATCAACATTGTGATTTAGTGTGACGCCAGCCCCCCAAGGAGCCAGACCATGAAAATCCTTCCCTTAAAAACCCTGAGTTTGCTCTTTGTCGTGCTGGTTTTCGCCGGATGCGGCTATCACAATCCCAACATGCTGCCACCGGACAAACAGGGACGGGTCCTCAAGCTCCATATTCCCATCTGGCCCAATCCTACCAATGAAATCCGGCTTGCCTCCGACATCAACAATGCCCTGCAGGACTGGCTCGGCCAGAGCAAACAATTCACCCTGGTAAACAACTCCGGCGACGCCGATTATGTCCTAAACGGCAGAATCAACGCGGTGAGTTATACCGGCCGGGCCTATGACGCCAAGGACCGGGCCCAGGCGCTCATTGCCACCCTGAACATTGACTACACCGTCACCGACACCCAAACCGGCAAACCGGCCTGGGAAGCCAAAGGCTTCGCCCTCACGGAAACCTATTCCCTCCAGACCGACGCCCACAAGAGGCAGGCCCTGGAAACCCTGGTGGATAACCTGTCCGAACAGATATATCTCCGCCTGTACAGCGCCATCTCCCGCCATGAGAAAAACAAGAGCCGGGGGAAATGACCGCCATCAGTTCCCGGCTAAATATGATTCGCAATATCCCGCAGGGAAAGGTATATAGCAACGTTTCCTGATCATTTTTTGTCCAATAATCACATCGCCACCGAACCAGAAACTGGAGGTCCCCATGCCATCCCGCAGAGAACTTGCCAACGCCATCCGCGCCCTGAGCATGGATGCCATCCAGAAAGCCAAGTCAGGCCATCCCGGCGCGCCCATGGGCATGGCCGACATCGCCGAAGTCCTGTGGAACGACTTTCTCACCCATAATCCCGCCAACCCCAAATGGGCCAACCGCGACCGCTTTGTCCTCAGTAACGGCCACGGCTCCATGCTGCTCTATTCCCTGCTCCACCTCACGGGCTACGACCTGCCCATGGCGGAGATCAAAAACTTCCGCCAGTTGCACGCCAAAACCCCGGGCCACCCGGAGTACGGCTACGCCCCCGGCATCGAAACCACCACCGGTCCCCTGGGCCAGGGCATTGCCAACGCGGTGGGCATGGCCATAGCGGAAAGAACCCTGGCAGGCCAGTTCAACCGGCCCGGCCATGCAATTATCGACCACCACACCTATGTGTTCATGGGCGACGGCTGCATGATGGAGGGCATCTCCCACGAGGCCTGCTCCCTGGCCGGAACCCTGGGGTTGGGCAAGCTCATCGCCCTGTACGATGACAACGGCATCTCCATCGACGGCGAGGTACAGGGCTGGTTCACCGACAACACCCCCATGCGCTTTCGCGCCTACGGCTGGCATGTCATCGAGGGCGTGGACGGCCATGACGGCGAGGCGGTGAAAAAAGCCATTGCCGAGGCCAAGGGTGTTACGGACAAGCCCTCGCTCATCTGCTGCAAGACCGTGATCGGCTGGGGTTCCCCCAACAAACAGGGCAAGGAAGATTGCCACGGCGCGCCCCTGGGTGACGCTGAAATCGCCCTGGTGCGCCAGACCATCGGCTGGCCCCACCCTGCCTTTGAGATCCCGGCCGAGATCTATAGTGGCTGGAACGCCAAGGACAAGGGCGCGGCCCGCGAGGCCGAATGGAACACCCGCATGGCCGCCTATAAAGCAGCGCACCCGGAACTTGCCGTAGAGCTTGAGCGCAGGCTTTCCGGCACACTCCCCGCCGACTGGCAGGCAAAGGCCGGAGCTTACATCGACGCAGTCAACGCCAAGGCGGAGAAGGTCGCCACCCGCAAGGCCTCCCAGAACTGTCTGAACGGATACGGCCCTCTGTTGCCGGAGTTCCTCGGCGGCTCGGCGGACCTGGCCGGCTCCAATCTGACCATCTGGTCCGGCAGCAAGGGCATCAACACGGATGCGGGCGGCAACTATATCTATTACGGTGTCCGCGAGTTCGGCATGGCAGCCATTGCCAACGGCATCGCTCTGCACGCCGGCTTCATCCCCTACACCGCAACCTTTTTGATCTTCTCCGAATACGCCCGCAACGCCCTGCGCATGGCCGCGCTCATGAAGCAGCGTTCCATCTACGTCTTCACCCACGACTCCATAGGGCTCGGCGAGGACGGCCCCACCCATCAGCCGGTGGAACAGGCAGCAACGCTCAGGATGATCCCGAACATGGGGGTCTGGCGGCCCTGCGACGCAGTGGAAACGGCAGTGGCCTGGAAAATTGCCATCGAGCGGGCCACCGGCCCCACCTGCCTGCTGCTTTCCCGGCAGAACCTGCCCCACCAGCCCCGCACCGCCGAACAACTGGCCAACATCGCCAAGGGCGGTTATGTCCTGCTTGACTGTGGCGGCGATACGCCGGACGCCATCCTCATCGGTACCGGTTCCGAGGTCGAGCTTGCAGTGGCGGCGGCCAAGGAGCTTAGCGGCAAGGGCAAGAAGATCCGCGTGGTCTCCATGCCCAGCACCGATTGCTTCGAGAGCCAGAGCAAGGAGTATCAGCAATCCGTGCTGCCTGACGCGGTCCAGGCCAGGGTCGCCATCGAGGCCGGAGTAACCGGTGGCTGGTACCGCTATGTGGGCACCAAGGGGAGGGTCATCGGCCTCGACCGCTTTGGCGAATCCGCCCCGGCAGAGCAGTTGTTCCCCTACTTCGGCTTCACCGTGGAGAATGTGGTCAAGGCCGTGGAAGAAATTTTATAGTCCTCTTTAGAAACAAGACTAGATTACAGAAACCAAACCGGTGCTTCGACAGGCTCAGCACGAACGGAAATCAATGCATTAAGATTTTCTCCGTTCGTGCTGAGCCTGTCGAAGCACTTTTGTTACAGGTTCCTTAATCTTGCTCCTTTCACCTTGAGTCTCCCCACATGTTCTCCATCGGCACTCTCCGCATCGACACCCCCTTTATCCTTGCCCCATTGGCCGGATACAGCGATCTTGCTTTCCGCCTGCAATGCCGGGAATACGGGGCCTCGCTTTGCTTTTCGGAGATGATCAGTTGCCACGGCCTGCATTTCCGGCAAAAAAATACCCTGGATCTCGTCAGAACCGTGGAGAGTGAACGCCCGGTTGCCATGCAGCTCTTTGGCTCCGAGCCCGACCTCATGGGCGAGGCGGCGGGGATACTTTCGGAACACCCCATCGACCTCATCGATATCAACATGGGCTGCCCGGCAAAAAAGGTCATCAAAAAAGGGGCGGGCTGTTACCTCATGAAACTCCCCGCCCTGGCTGCGAAGATCATCCGGGCGGTGGTGCAAAACTCGAAAGTACCGGTGACGGTCAAATTCCGCTCCGGCTGGAATCACCAAAGCATCATTGCCTGCGATTTCGCGAAAATGGCCGAGGACAACGGGGCCGCCGCGATCACGGTCCACGCCCGGACCTGGAGCGACGGCTTTTCCGGCACCGCGGACTGGCGGCTTATCAGCCAGGTGAAACAATCTGTTTTCATCCCGGTGATCGGCAACGGCGATGTGCAATCCCATGGTGACGGGTTACGGATGCTGGCGGAAACCGGCTGCGACGGGGTGATGATCGGCCGGGGCGCCCTGGGTGCGCCCTGGATCTTCTCCGCCGACGCGCCGGAAAACCCCTCCCTGGCCTTCCGGCTCGCGGCCTTGAACCGCCACCTGGCCCTCATCGCCAAATACCAGCCCGACACCCCGCCTTCCCAGATCAAAAACCATGCGGGGAGGTATTTCAAGGGAGTACCGGGCGGGGCGGAAATCAGACGGCAGATTTTCAATCAGACATCCTATTTTGGCCTAAAGAAGCTCATTTCCTCTTTATCCTGAGTCCTCCCTTGACACTCTATTTCCCTGCCATTAGACTATTTTTGTAGTATCTGCCTTATTGCTCTCCAGTGGCCCAATACCGAAAAGAGGAACACCATGACACAACTCGCAATGGATTTGCCTGAAGACGTTTTTTCGGCTCTGCGGCTTGCCCCCCGTGAATTTGCCAGTGAAATGCGGATCGCGGCTGCCGTCCAATGGTATGGCGAACAACGCGTATCTCAGGGTAAAGCTGCTGAGATTGCCGGCATCAGTCGAATTGCCTTTATCGACGAATTGCGTCGTCGTCATGTCCCAGCCATTCAGGTTGACATATCCGAATTGGACGCGGAGTTGGGACAGTGATTGCAGAAACCTGGGTGATCAATGCCTCCCCCCTGATTCTGCTGGGTAAATTGGGCCGCACCGACTTGCTTGAACAATTGGCAAAAGAGATCATGGTGCCGCAGGCGGTCCTGCTCGAAGTTGCGTCAGGCGGAGCCGCCGATGCAGGGCTGGGCGACACCCTCGCCTGGGCACGAAATCGGGTTATCGACGATGTTTTCGTGCCGATATCGATATCTGGCTGGGATCTCGGCGCAGGGGAATCCCAAGTGTTGGCCCATTGCCTTCTTGGTCGCTATCGCGCGGTACTCGATGATGGCGAGGCCCGCGCAGCGGCAAAGGTTCATTCCGTGCCCCTGGTTGGCAGTCTGGGCGTCATCCTCCGCGCACGGAAGGCTGGATTGATTCCGGCTGCCCGCCCTCTGGTTGAGCAGTTGGCAGAGGCCGGCTCATATCTTTCAGCGGAACTGATACGACAGGCGCTCAGCAAAGTAGGCGAGTAACGCCGATGAGCAATGCCCAAGCCTCTGATACACCGGAAAATCCCTCCCTTGCCTTCCGGCTCGCGGCCCTGAACCGCCACCTTGCCCTCATCGCCAAATACCAGCCCGACACCCCGCCTTCCCAGATCAAAAACCACGCTGGCCGGTATTTCAAAGGGGTTCCGGGCGGGGCGGAAATCAGACGGCAGATATTCGGCCAGACCTCCTATGCCGGTCTGCTGGAGCTTGTTTCCTCGTTTAACCGCTACAGCTCTTGACACTGCCCACCCCTTCCGTTACGCTGTCTTGCGCGGCATGTTCTTCCTCGGTGTTGCCGGTAGCCGCCCTTGCAAGGAGCAGAGATGTTTACAATCCGCGATGCCACAACAGAAAAGTCTGGAAAGCGGCGCGCCATCTCCCCCCTCACCACCATTTTCCTCCAACCTGATAGGGGTATTCATTTTTCCGCCTTGCTTGTGCTGGCAATGACCATCATTTTCAGCCAGTTGGTTTTTCCGGAAACATCCCACGCCGACAGAACCATCGATTCGGTAACACTGAACGAATCCACCACCAGTGTCACAGTGCCAACCGGCGCAGCCATCAGTGCCAAAGTCACAGTTACCACCAGCAACCAAAACGGCAAGAACTGGCGATCCATTCGCTGGGGCATCGCCACCACCACCCCCAATCCAAGCGCTATGAGCTGCGTCGATTTTGAGCCAGACCATACCGGACAAGGAACTTATCCCGAAACATTCTACATCACCGCCCCATCTGTTGCTGGCACTTACAACGCCTACTTCATCGCCTACGACAATGATGACTGCAGTTCTGGCGCCAGCACTACTAAAACTATAACCGATGCGGTCATTGTAGACACCACCGCACCAACCTGTTTTTTCGACTTCTTCAACCGCACTGATATTGCTTCCACCGGCTACTGGATCGTAGCAAACGAAGGTGGAGCCTTCGGCGACCCCAGAATCGTCAACGATCGCCTGCGTCTCACTGATAATAGGGGCGGGGCTTCGACTATGGCTGCTCTGCGCCAGCTCTTCCCTGCGTCTGGCAACAAAATCGTGGTGGAGTTCGACCACTATGCCTACGACGGCTCCGGTGCCGACGGCATGTGCGTTGTGCTCTCCGATGCCTCCATCGCTCCATTGCCCGGCGCCTTCGGTGGTTCGCTGGGCTACGCCCCCAAACAGGCCAGCGCCGGCGGCGACACCACCCATCCCGGCTTTGCCGGCGGTTGGCTGGGAGTGGCTTTGGACGAATACGGCAATTTCTCCAATCCCACCGAAGGCCGCACCGGCGGGCCTGGACAACGCTCCGACTCCGTTGCCGTGCGTGGCTCCGGCTCGCTCTACACCGGCTACGCTTACCTGGCGGGAACCAACACCCTCTCGCCTGGCATCGACAATGCCGACGCCACCTCCCCGGCGCCCGGCTACCGCTACCGCATCATCATCGACCATCTCGACGGCGTCCATGCCTGGACCTCGGTGGAACGCAACACGGGAAGCGGATACACCACCCTGATCGGTTGCGCTCCCGGCCAGACCAGTGGCTGTACCCCTCTTGATGCCAAGGCCGCGGCTGGGCAGGCAGCCGTTCCCGCCAATTGGTATCTTTCTTTCACCGGATCCACCGGCGGAGAGACCAATATCCATGATTTCGACAATCTCCAGGTATGCTCGACGCAACCGCAACCCTTACCCACCCTGGACCATGTCCGAATTCTCCATGACGGTCAGGCCCTTACCTGCGCTGCGGAAACCATTAGTTTGCTGGCCTGCGCCGACGCCAGTTGCTCAACCCTGTTCACCGGTCCAGTGACCGTAAATTTAACCGATATTGCGAACGCAAAATGGTCATCCGACTCAATAACCTTCAGTGGTGGTCAGACCACGGTAACCCTTACGAAAAAGACAGCAGGCACAGTGACGCTCGGCGGCACAGTCACCTCTCCGGACGTCACCACTACATCGGCAATATGCTACATTGGTACAACCCAGAACTGTGCGCTTACCTACACCCTCTCATCCGCCTGTTTCGATGCGGTGGAAGTGGACCGGTCGGCCTCAACCCCAATCTACACCAAGCTGGCGAGCACCCCCTTTTCCTTGGATGTGCTTACCCTGGCCCCCCTGTCCGGAAACACTACTCAACCGGTCTCCGTTGCCCTTGTTGATCCCACCGCAACAAGTGGCAATTGCAGTGACTTCAACACCGGACTGACAGCGGAACAGACATACACCTTCAACCGTTTCTCTGGAGGACGCCACACCTTTTCCTTCACCTATCCGAATGCGGCACAAAACGTCAGGGTTCGCATCCGCAACACGAGCACCAATCAATCCGCCTGCTCCTCGGACAACTTCGCCATCCGCCCGCATCAGTTGACCCTCGCCACCACTACACCGCTCAATCCGGCAGCAAACACCATAAAAGCAGGCGCGGACTTCAATCTCACCGCCGCTTCCGGTGTCACCGCAGGCTACACCGGCACCCCGACCACCGACCCCGCCAAAATCGTGGACCACAACACCATTGCCATCGGAACAGGCCCCCTGACCGGCGCTTTTGCCGCAGCAACCGGGACCACCGCCATCGGAACCTTTCAGTATCTGGACGTAGGTACCATCACCCTGAATGCCAACGCCGTGCTCGATGCAACCTTTACTGCCGTCGATCAGGTGACAGGACTGGTCGGCGGGGTCGACCATGGAGCCGGCGGCGATTGCATTGCCGACAGCGCCTCCAATATCGCCTCGGTGGGTTTTTACGGCTGCACTATCGGCGGTACGGCGCTGGGGCCCCTGGGACGCTTTTTTCCGGACCACTACGAGGTCACGGCAACCCTGACCGGTGCCTGCAATCCTGGGACGGTAAATGAATTTACCTACATGGGCCAACCGGCCCTTGGTGTGAACCTCACCATCCAGGCCATGGCCAGTGCAGGAGCAACCCCGTTGTCCCGATACACCAACGGCTATGCCTTCCTGGCTGAGTTCAACGTCATTGGAGACAACAGCGGTGCAGCCATTACCCCGCTCAATAGCCGGTTGACCCCGGACCTGCCCGCCTTCCAGTGGAGCAGCGGCGCCTACGTCGGCCCAGGCACCTACAGCTTCGACCGGGCTGTCAATCCCGATGGCCCCTTTGACAATTTCAGACTCAACATCACGATCAATGACACCGATGGCGCACAAATCACCAGGCTGAACGGCATCGCCATTACCGGGGTCAACGCCGTACTTTCCCCTGCCACCAAGATTCGCTATGGGAGGCTGCGACTCCCCAATGCCTATGGCCCGGAAACCGGAGCGCTCATCATTCCCGCACCCCTTGAATTCTGGAACGGCGCGAACTTCGTGCTCAATGCCCAAGACAACTGCACCGACCCAGGCGGCATTGCGAATTACAGGCTTGACAATACCCTGGAGGTTAATCAAACTGACGGCACGATCCTGATTAACGGCGCCGCCGCGACGACCCTCACCATTAACCCCACCAGTGCCAATGCCGGCCTGATCAACCTCAATTTCAGTCCGCCAGGCCCCGGGGCAACCGGCTTTACAGACGTAACCGCGCTGATCACCGCCTCGCTGCCCTGGCTGCTCTTTGAATGGGAGGGCGCTGACAACGACTTCAACGACACCCCCTTCGCCCGGGTCAACTTCGGCATTTATCGCGGCAACGACCGAATTATCAACTGGCGGGAGATCATCCGCTGAGCCATGACCATGATTCCTTGCCCATACAGAACAAACCGGCAGCGCGGCTTCACCCTGATCGAGCTGGTCATGATCATTGTCATTCTCGGCATTCTTTCCGCAACCGTCTATGTGCGATGGCCCGTCGGCATGGAAGAGGACGCCGCGGCAAAGGAATTCAGGCGAGCGCTGCGCTACGCCCAGCACAAGGCCATGACCAGGCAATTCACCAATAACGCAGCAGCCTGGGGGCTTACCGTCAATGGTGATTTCAGCTATACCCTGCAACGTATCGACGGAAGCGAACAGGCAGAAGCCGAATATGTCAACAGATGCCTCAACTCCGAAAATCCCCCTCCGTGCACCATCCCTCTTGCCGGCGGGCCAGTCTATTTTAACGGTCTTGGGGAGCCGCTGGATGCAGCGGGAAATCCAATTGCCGGTGCAACGATTTTCATTATCGGTGCGGCGCCAAACAACCGGAACATCACGATAAGTGCGGAAACAGGGTATGTGAACTAGAGATGTCAGACAAGATTTTCATAAAAAAACCGCTGCGCCAAAACGCCGGCTTCACTCTGGTCGAGATTGTCATTACCATCGTCATTCTCGGCGCGGTTGCCGGAATCCTGGTGCCATTTTTCAATGCCATTGTTCATAGTCCTGACCCGGTGATCCGGGAACGCGCCATCTCCCTGGGACAGGCCATGATGGACGAGATCATGGCCAAGCGCTGGGATGAAAACACCCCCATGGGCGGCGGCCCGCTCAATACCGCCGAATCGGCTCGCGGCACGGTTGTACCGGCCGCAGCCCTCGGCATTGATGCCGGCGAAGACAGAACGACCTACGATGATGTGGACGACTACAACAGCTTGCCCCCGGAAATTGACAACTTCACGGATCAAAACAACAATGCCTTCAACCTTCCCGGCTACCGCCGCCAAGTGGCGGTTCGATACATTGCCAGCGCGGCAAATCCCATCGACGAAAATACCCCGGCAGCCGCCGGAACCACCGACACCAAACTGGTGGTTGTGCGCATCACCTCGCCCCTTGGGGAAATCTTTAACTTTGTGGCTGTTGCCTGCAATTTTTAGGATAAAGATACAAGACATGGGCCGACGCGGAAACAAACAACAAGGCTTCACCCTGATCGAATTGATCATCGTCGTCGTATTGCTCGGCATCCTCGGGGCCATGGGCGCCGGGTTCATCAGCGAGGCATTCCGGGGCTTTTTTGACGCCGATGTCCGCATGGAGATGTACGAAGAGGGCAAATCCGCCATGGTACGGATGGAGCGGGAGATCCATATCGCCGTGCCCAATGCTGTTGATGTCGCAATCGCCGGGGACACTGTCAGCTTCGGGGTAATCGATGAAAACGCCATGGCCGGAGTCTTCGGCCAGTACACGGAAGCACACCCCAGCGGCGGCGCCACCATCACCGACCAGGCTGCCGGGCTGCCCCTCGGCACCCTGGTTTCCATTTACAATACAGGGTGGCCCATCTTCAACAACGGGAGCAGAACGTACAGCGTGACCAGCAACGGGACCAACCCCATGACCCTGGACAGAAATATCGGAGCGCCTTCTCCGTATCAACGCTTCTTTGCCGTGCGTCCCGATGCCGTGCGTTTTTCTGTTGCCGGCACCACCCTGTCCCGCTCAACCGCCACGGTCAATGCCGGCGCTCTTTTGGGGGCTTTTGGCAATCCGCAACCACTGGCCCAGAATATCGTGCCCAGCAACGGCCTACCCTATTTCACTTACAACCCCGGCAATTCAACCCGAAACAGCGTGGTGTCCATCCATTTCGCCATCGCGCGCAACGGAGAAACCGTCAACTTCCACAAGGAGGTCCAGATCCGCAATGTGCCATAAATATCTTGCCCCCCTTGCCAACCACCGCGGCATCGCTTTGATCACCGCGATATTCGCCATTGTCATCCTCGCCCTATTCGGATTGCTGATCGCCCGGTACACCGTGACCACCCAGACGTCCTCGGCGGAGGATTACCTCTGGGCCCAATCCCTGTACAGCGCCGAATCCGTGATGCGGCTGAATATCCTGGGGGATGATGGCGGCGGAGGAATCGCTGCCCCGGTCACGCCTCTGGTGGGGGGCATAACAACCGAATTTCCGGCAGGTGGTCCGGCATTTGCCTTCACTGCCCCAGGGACATCCGTAACCATCCAGGTGCGCGGCTTTCACGGCACTGGAGTCAGCCGCACGGTGGAGGCGCATTACATCCTGTAATAGTCCTTGCCAAAATACAGAGTCCTCCCCATTGTCTGTATTTCCCCACCATGATACTCACTCCCATACAATCTCTAACAACAGAGAAACATTAAGTTTTATCAAAATACAAATCACCGATACCCGCCCTTTCAGCCTTGAAAAATATCGATTGCTTTATTTTTTCCCAATAAAACAATGGGTTATTCCTTTGACCTTAGAGCGATATGTGCTATAACAAAATGATATCCTTGTAAAAAGTCGGCAGGAAGCGAAATTGTCCCTGAACAGATACGCGGCACAGGAGGTTTTCCATTGCTGAGACTTAACAACAAAGGCTTTACCCTCATCGAGCTCATCATCGTCATCATTCTCCTCGGGCTCATTTCCGCCACGGCGATCCCCTATTATCTCAACATCCAGAAGGAAGCGAAGATCGCGGTGGTCAAGGGCAAGCTCGCCGCCATCCGGGGCGGCCTCGAACTGGCCCACGCCAAGATCCTGGCCTCCGGGGTCAACACCGGTACGGACGGCAACAATCCCGACTGGCCCACCCTGGAAGAGCTGCAATTCAACGAACTGCGCCTCAACACCCGGCCCGCTGCCTTGATAGGACTCCGCATTGTCCGCAGCGATTTTTACTCCACCGAACAGAACCTGGCCTTGCCGCTCTGCAACCTGCCGGACCAACCGCCAGGCATGTACGCCAGCCCTTCCGGGGTTTCAGGAAAAAGCATGACCGATGCCCTGGCAAACCCCAGGCTGGCGGATGAGTCCGCGGGATGGGCCTATTATCCGGGCAATGAGCGCGATGCCAATGGCCGAGGGGTGGACGCCATCTTCTATGTGAACGATGACCGGCCGCTCACCGACAATGTGGATTCCGCCGATAAACGACCTTCTGAGTGGTAAGCAGACGCGTGAGCAGACTTTACAATACCCTGGAAAAAATCCGTATCGGTGAACAGGGTATTTTTCCCAGAAAAAAACCAGCTCCTGCGGAGGGCGCCAGCCTGACCGCAAGCAAAAGCAAGAGACTCCGGCTTGTTCTGCTGGGCCTCTCCTGCGTGCTCTTCCTTGCCTTACTCCTGTTTTTTGCCGGACCAAAGCGCAAGGATGCCAAGCCGGACGTCGGCCTTAGCGCTGCCGCCACTGACGCTGCTGCTCCGGCGCTAACCCCCGGCCAAACCGTCGAGCAAGCCCCCTCCCGGCCGGAGGTCTCCGCAAGGATGCCCGCGGAGGTGGAGGTTTCTCCGGCACCCTCGGCGACTGCCACCGGCAGCGGCCTCTACCTGCAACTCAACGACAAGGGAATCGCCCTTATTCAAGAAAATCAGCATTGGCAAGGGATCTATTATTTCGAACAGGCGCGCAAACAGCAGCCGGAAAGGCCGGAAGCGCTGATCAACATGGCGGTGGCCCTGGCCGAGCTGGGGCTCCGCGCCCCGGCCAAAAGGCTTTTCACCGAAGCCCACGGACTGGCGCCAAACCATCCCCTGCTTCGCAAGAATCTCGATCTTCTCGGGCAGATGGGTTTTTTTGACGACCAATGGGTGGCTTCCCTGTTCGCGGGGGCAACCGAACCCCTGCCGGGACCGCAACCGCAATGACAACGAGGATGAGACCATCTTTTTTATGAAGCTGCCCTTCAGCACCAAAAGATATCTCGCCCTGACCGGCGACAGCCAGAACACCATGCTGGCGGAGGTGTCAAAGGGGCCGTCAGGCACGGCCCAGTTGCATATCCTTGCCAAGACCGACAGCGCCATTACCGCGGATGTCACCATTCCCCGATTGCTCGCCGGGGTTGGCAATCTCCATGGCTTGGTCTCCCTGTCCCTGCCGCTCAGCTTTTTCGAGGTGATCGCCGCCAGCATCCCGGTCATGCCCGACGGCGCCGTGGGCAAGGCCTTGCCCTATCATCTTGCCAAGGCCCTGCACAAGCCGCTCAATGAGTTCATTTACGACTGGCAGATCACCGGCCGCTTCAAGGATCGGCTCCAGGTGACGGTCTACCTTTTCCCTGCCGGGGTGTTCCACAAGATTCGCCGGGAGTTCACCAGAAAGCAGATCAAATTTTCTTTTTTTGAGCCGGATATCTTCGCGGCCTTCACCTTTCTTTTCCAGGAAAAAATGCTGCCGCCCAACGAGGCCGCCCTCTGCGTCTTGCTCTGGCAAGACAGCATTTCCCTTGCGGTTTACGAAAAGGGCAAACTCCCCCTCATCCGCACGGTAAAAGCCTTGCAGCCCCAAGGAGAAGTAACCCTTCGACCGGCGATGGACATCGAGCTTCCTGCTTCAACTGCATTGCCGGAGCTTGCCGACGATTTGCTCATTCTCGACGAAGACCATTCGCTTTTTGATGAACAGGTCGACACTGCCTCCATTCTTGCCGATTTCTCCATTCTCGCATCCAAGGAAGGTTCCGGGTCCGGCAACGAACCGGCCCCGGCGGCCAGCGCCGGCTTCGCCTCCTCGCCCGAGGAAGGGGTGTTCGAGGCGACGGACAGCGCCTCCTGGCCGGATTATCTGCATAGAATTCCCCTGGAGATTTTGCGCACCCGTGACTATTACGCCTCGATTCAAAAAGGCGCCGCCGTCAGAAACATCTTTATCGGTGGAGCCGATTCTTTCTGGCAGGAGCTGCTGGAGAGCAGCAACAACCTCCTCGGCGCCCAATGCAAATCCTTGACCGCCACCACCGGAGGCCCGGACTGCTCTCCCCTGCTGCATGTCCTGGCCCTCGGCACAGGCGCGAGGTGGTAAGCCATGCTTGAACGGATCAACCTGGTTCCCCAACTGCCCCTTGACGAAAGGATCCGGAAAACAACCCTGCCCGTGGTGGGTATTTTTCTCGCTCTGGTTATCCTCTTTCTTGCCGCAAACGACCGGATCCTCAAAACCCAGATCCGCTCGCTGAACCGCGACATTGCCGCGGCCCAGCAACGGGCCGGGGAAATAACCGCGACCCAGGCGAGGATTGCGCAACTGACCAGCAGCATCACGCAGCAGAAAGAGAAAAAGGAACAACTGAGCGTTCAGGCGGCAAAACTCACCAGCATCCAGGAACGGAAAAAATATTTTTCCAGAATGCTTGCGGCCATTGCCTTGACCATGCCCTCGTCGGTTCGTTGCGAAAAAATTATCTTTCAGAAGGATGGCGGCCAGATCGTCGGCACCGCTGTCCAGTATCGGGAGCTGCCCGCCTTTGTCAAAGCGCTTGGCAACACCCCCCCCTTTACCAATGTCATGCTCCGCGATCTTGACCGAAGCCCTGACGCAAAAAAAACGGACTTCACCTTTACCATCGCCTTTCAACTGAAACGGGAAGCCGACCCATCGTGAACAACCAGCAACTCATCATTCTCGGGAACAAACTGAAGGAATGGTTTTTCCTGTTAAAAAGCGACCCGGAAGCCTTTGCCGAACTGAGAAAGCTCGGCCTTGG
Source organism: Hydrosulfovibrio ferrireducens (assembly GCF_046883345.1). Lineage (NCBI taxonomy): Bacteria > Pseudomonadati > Thermodesulfobacteriota > Desulfobulbia > Desulfobulbales > Desulfobulbaceae > Hydrosulfovibrio > Hydrosulfovibrio ferrireducens. The sequence continues at coordinate 72,163 of NZ_JALKCW010000014.1, forward strand.
AATTCTGGTCTGCGCCGCGATCCTCTATGGCGGGTCAACCCTGCTCCTGGCCCCGCAGAAAAAAGAGCTGCGCCAAAAGCGTGTCCAGAAAAACGAAATCGAGGGCACCGCTCCCGCCCAGTTGGGCAGCGCCCTGGCCATGCAGGTTTCCCAGTTGGAAACGGAACAAAAGGGTCTGCGGGAACAGACAGAGACCCTGGCCCTGCAGATTCGCCTCATCGAGGAGCAGTGGCAATCGCTGACCGATCGTGAGCAGTTTTCCAAGACCCTGTTCGCCCTGCATGCCAACGCGCCCATCACCATGGAAAATCATCTGCGCCAGATGAGTCAACTGGAAGACCGCTCGCAGAACGGCTTCACCCTGAGCACCGTCAATCTGGCCGGGGAGGTTCCCTTCCCGTTGCTCTACAAGTACCTGCAATACATTGAAAACCGCCCCGAGATAGGCATTATCGAGGATCTTGCCGTGACGCGTCTTGCCAACGCAGGCTATGATCAGCAGGCCAAGGTTACCTTCAGTATGGTTGTCGGCAGAACAACCCTGGACAAGCCATGACGAACAACCGGCGCCTCCTCTTTTTTACCGTTCTCCTCCTCGGCCGTGCGCTCCCGCTTCAGGCGGAAGGGACGCACATCCTCACGGTGCGGCCTGAAAAAATCCTGCCCCATCAAGGGCAAACGGAAGCCAGCCCTGCCCTGGAACGGGATCCCTTCAACTGGAATCGTGACCAGATCAATTTTTTTAAAAGCCAGGAACCCAGGGAAAAAAGCAATTCCATTGGCGGCTTGACCCTCTCTGGTATAATCTGGGACAAGACCAAGCCCCAAGCCGTTATCAATGACCATCTGGTCACCAAGGGGGAGAATGTGAACGGCTCGGTTGTCCGACAGATACTCAAAGATCTTGTTGTTGTTGAACAAAACGGCGTCTCCCATGAACTGTGGCTGGATTCCTCTCCGAGGCCCCTGCCCATGAAGGATAAAAAACCCTGATGCGAATCTCTTCCTTGCCTGCCATGCTCTTGTCGGCCGTGCTTGTCCTGGCCCTTCTGGGGCTGTTTCCTGCCCCAGGCCTGACCTCCGCTCCGCGGGAGCCGGAAAACGACGCGCCCCTGCTGGAGGATCTGAAAAAATTCCCCGCCTCCCTGCGGACCGAGAATCTCTCGGTTTCCCTGCTGTTGCGCGGCATGGGCCGTCAGGCCGGGATCAATATCCTGGTGGCGGACAACATCACCGATACCATCAACCTCGACGTGGAAAATCTGAATCTGTACGAGGCATTTCAGGTGATCATGGATGCCAAGCAGTTGCGGTATTATCAGAAAAACAACGTCATCTTCGTGGAAAAGAAAGCGGACTTCCAAGGACTGCAGCGCGACCTTGCCAACGAGCGGCTCTGCACAAAATTCGGCAATGCCACGGCCTATGTGGATCAACTGAAACCCCTTTTGGGCCCGAATGGCTCAATTACCGTGACCAACCGCGGCAACTGCCTGGTTATTCAGGATCGGGCCGGAAACCTCCCCCGTCTGCGCGAGATGCTGGTCGAGCTTGACCAGCCCATTCCCCAGATCCACATCGAAGCCCGCATCGTCTCCATCTCCAACGAGGCCAAGAAACAACTGGGCATCATCTGGGGCTACAACAACTACCGGGATGCCTCCGGGCTGACTCCCAAGATCAACTCCATCACCTCCAGCATTGCCCTGCCTGCCGCTGAGCCCACCACCAGCTTGGCCTTCGGCTTTATCCGCGAAAACTTCAATCTCAATGTGGAACTCCAGGCCATGCAGTCCGACAGCCTGCTGGAAATCCTCTCCTCTCCGAGCGTGCTGGTTCTCGACGGCAAGGAAGCCGAGATCAAGCAGGGCAAGGAGGTTCCCTATGTGACCGGAACCAGCACCACCGTCAACACCACCTTCCGCGAGGCGAATCTCGGCCTGAAGGTCAAGCCGACGGTGTTGCAGGACGGCTACATCATTCTGGACGTGGAGGTCACCAACGACAGCGTTGATCAAACAACCTCCGGCGCAAGCGGTCTGCTGATCAACAAGCAGTCGATCACCACCAATCTCTTCCTTGAAGACAAGGTCACCGTGGTCATCGGCGGCATTCTCCAGCAAAATAAGAGCAACCTGAACAGCAAGGTGCCGGGCCTGGGGGATATCCCGCTTTTTGGCAACCTCTTCAAGAGCGCAGACAAGCGCAACGACCAGTCGGAACTCATGGTTTTCATCACCCCCCGCATTGTCACCATGACCCGCAAGGAAAACGGCGAGGCCACTGGACCCATGTTTTCTCCCGCGGCTTCCTCGGAAAAGCCCAAGGAAGAAGTGATTCCGGTTGACCCTCCGAAAAATACGACCCAGGGGACCCCGCTACCACCGCAATGAACCACCTCGAGTTTTTCGGTCTACAGGAAGATCCTTTCCGCCTGACCCCGGACAGGAATTATTACTTTCCCACCAAGGGACATGCCGGTCTGCGCGAGGTTATCCGCTATGGCCTTGAGGGCGACGAGGGGTTCATCATCGTCACCGGCGAAATCGGCACCGGCAAAACTCTCATGCTCCGCCTGATGATGGATGATCTGCCGGACAGATTTGAGACCGCCCTGATCCTCTCGCCCCACCTCTCCCGCTTGGAACTGCTCCTGGCCATTTTTCAGGATATCGGTCTTCCCATCCCGACGGACAATACAGCCAGCCTCGACTCGCTCCTGCGCATCCTCAACGACCACCTGTTCGCCTTGGCGCAACAAGGCAAGAAGCTGCTCATCGTCATCGACGAAGCGCAGAATCTTCCCGACGAAAGCCTGGAACAGCTCCGGTTGCTTTCCAATTTCGAAACCGACACCCAGAAGCTCCTGCAGATCGTGCTCTTCGGTCAGCCGGAACTGCGCGACAAGCTGGCCCAGAACAACATGCGTCAGCTTGCCCAGCGGGTCAGCATCATGGAAACCCTTACCCCCCTGTCAAAACAGGAGATGGTCAGCTACATCCTCCATCGTTTCAAGAAAAGCGGGATCTATGAAATGCCGCGCTCCTTTGCCACCACCGACCTGCTCTGGCGTTTCACCAAGGGCTATCCCCGCCTGATCAACAAGATCATGAGCAGAACGCTCCTGGTGGCCTACGCCGAAAAAGAAACCCGCATCTCCCGCAAGATCGTCCGGGAAGCAATTGCCTCCCTCAATACCCCGAAACAGAAGGGCCGGTTTTCCACCCTTGCCTTCCGGTGGGCAACAGGATTTCTTCTCCTTCTGCTCCTGTTCTGGGGAGTTGCCTTTTCTCCGCTCCGGCTCGCGAACACCATCTCCGTCGACAGGCAGGCCATCTCCGGATGGGTTGACCAAGGGGCGGCCTGGACCACCAGCCTGGCCGAGGATGGCGGGCGGGCATTGGCTTCCTGGCACGGACAGGGGCTTGCCTGGCTCAACGACCTGATCAATGAATCCAGCCAACCATCACAGTCACCGCAGACCCTGCCGTTGCCGGCTCCGCCCTCTCCTCCATCCCCTCTTCCCCAGGAGAAGAAAGATGATCCCGCCCCTGCGGGAGAACCGGTGGCGGAGAGCGAGAGGCCCGAGTATCCCTCGCCTTTTATGAGGGGGCCACAATGAAAAGCCCGCATGCCACCACGCCCCTGAACCGTGCGCGATAATTCCCTACCAACCCATCACCCGTGGCACTCGCGATGACGACACCACCGAAACGAAGAAAATTTGGCGACATCCTTGTGGAAGGCGGGTTGATCACGGCAACCCAGCTCCAGCAGGCGCTCTCCTACGGCACCGACCGCGACATCAAACTGGGCGAGGCCCTGCGCGAACTCGGCTTTGTCAATGACATCGCCGTTGCCAACACCATTGCCAGGCAGTTGAAAATTCCCTTTATCGATTTCCGCAAAATCGTGGTGGATCCGGAGGTGGCCCAGATCATTCCGGAGGGGGTTTCCAGAAAGTACAAGGTCATCGCCCTTGGCAAGCGTCCCGGCGAGGTGCTGGTCGCTTTTGCCGACCCGCTCAACATCTTCGCCATTGACGAGGTTGGCCGCTACATTCAAGACAAAACCGTGGTCTGCGTGGGAATCGAATCGGAGATCATGGCCGCCATGGACCGGTTATACACCTCGGCGGTCAAAAGCGAACAGCGGTTTGAAGACACCGGGGAAGAATCCGCCACGGTCAGCGCCATCAACGACATCCTGCTCAAGGCCGTGCGCCAGCGGGCCAGCGACATCCACATCGAGCCGGACCATGAACGGGTAAGGGTCCGCACCAGGGTGGACGGCATCCTCCGCGAGGGCAATTCTTTCCCTTTGGAGATGCACCCCAACCTCATCTCCCGCATCAAGATCATGGCCCATCTCGATATCGGCGAACGGCGCAAGCCCCAGGACGGCCGTTTTGAACTGCCCATCTCCGGCAAGGAGTTTGACGTGCGGGTTTCCATCCTGCCCCTGAGCGCAGGCGAAAAGGTGGTGATGCGTTTGCTGGACAAGGGCACCATGCGCTTCAACCTGCAGGAGATGGGGTTTGAGCCCTACCAGCGCGCCCTGTTCATGGAGCATCTCTCCCGGCCCCACGAAATCATCCTGGTCACCGGCCCCACCGGCAGCGGCAAAACCACCACCCTCTACGGGGCGCTGAATTATCTCAACTCGGTGGAAAAAAACATTGTCACCGTGGAAGACCCGGTGGAGTATGAACTGGCCGGCATCAACCAGGTTCAGGTCAATATCCGGGCCGACCTCACCTTTGCCAACTCCCTGCGCTCCATCCTCCGGCAAGACCCCGACATCATCATGATCGGCGAAATCCGCGATGCGGAAACCGCGGAAATCGCCATCCAATCGGCCCTCACCGGCCATCTGGTGCTTTCCACCCTGCACACCAACGATGCGGCCGGCGCGATCACCCGGCTCATCGATATGGGCATCCCTCCCTTTCTTATCGCCTCGGCCGTGGGACTGGTGGTGGCCCAGCGGCTCCTGCGGTTGCTCTGCCCCCACTGCAAGGCCCCCTTCACCCCGCCGGAAGAACTTCAGGATGCCCTTGGCCTTGCCCATGACCCGAGCCGACGTTTTTACAAACCGGTGGGCTGCGACAAATGCGAGGGTTCGGGCTTCAAAGGGCGGATCGCCATCTACGAAACCATGCCCATTTCCACGGCCATCGAGGAGCTTATCCTCAAGAAATCCTCCAGCCAGGATATCTTCCGGCAGGCACAGAAAGAAGACCTCACCTCCCTGCGCCAATCGGGCATCGCCAAGGTGGTCAGCGGCCAAACCTCGGTGGATGAGGCTTTCCGCGTCACCATGGAACTGAAGGAGTAACCGGTGCCGATCTTCCGTTACGAGGCCATCAATTCGGCCGGCCGCATCGTTTCCGGCACCCATCCCGCCGAAATCATGCAGGAGGTGGAAACCTGGCTGCAAAAGGGCGGCTTGAGCCCGGTGAACATCCAGATTCTCTCCGAGCAGCAGTCCGCCAGGGCAAAGGAAGCAAGCCTGGCCGTTGCCGCGCCGACGCTCAGCGAGCGGCTCTTCGGGATCACCCTGGAGGACAAGATTCTTTTCTGCCGGCAACTGGCCACCCTGCTGGCCGCCGGGGTCAACATCATCGAATCCTTCGGCATCCTGGCTCTCCAGGTGAGCAATCCCATGCTCCGGGCGATCATCCTCGCCATGACCGCCGAGGTGGAAAGCGGCGCCAGCCTGAGCGATGCGGTAAGCCGCCAGCCCAAGGCCTTCAACGTGCTTTTTTTCAACATCGTCAAGGTGGGCGAGGAAACCGGCTCCCTGGACAAGGCCTTTGCCTATCTGGCCGCGCTGTACGAAAACGAAAAAGCCATCAAGGAACGGATCAAATCCGCCACCCGGTACCCCAAATTCGTCATCTTCGCCATCACCGGCGCGGTCTTCTTCCTGATGAGCTTCGTGGTGCCGAAATTCGCCAATCTCTTTGCCGCGGCCAAAGTCGAATTGCCCTTGGCCACCAAAATTCTCATGGGGGTCAGCACCTTTTTCGCCGACAACACCCTGGGCATTGTCGGAGCGGCGCTGGCTCTGTTCATCGCCTACAGATTGGCCCTGGGCTCACGCCAGTTCGTGCTCTTCCGCGACCGGCTGCTGCTTCGGGTGCCGATCTTCGGCCCCCTGAGCACCAAGATTTACATGGCCCGCTTCTGCCGGGTCTTTTCCATCCTCACCACCAGCGGCATCGATATCATCAAAACCCTGCGGCTTTCGACAAACGCCTTGGAAAACCTGGTCCTCTTCCAGATGGTGGAGGAGATCACCGGCGAGGTGGAGGATGGCGTCAGCCTGCACGAGGCCATGGCCAAGCATCACACCATCCCACCCATGGTTCCGCAGATGATCGCGGTGGGCGAGCAGTCCGGCCGGCTGGATGAAATGATGGAGAAGGTGGCTGATTACTACGATCTGGAAAGCGATTACACCATCAGAAATCTCTCCACCCTGATCGAGCCGATCCTCCTGCTGGTGCTGGGGGTCATGGTGGGACTCATCGCCTTGGCCATCTTCACGCCCATGTGGGATATGCTCAAGGTTGTCCGGGGAGGGAGCTGACCCGGTGCCACAGTGGCATCGCACAGCGCAACCCTCTAAAATAACATGAAAACTCTGCGAAAATGATTTGACTGATGCGCAACAAACAGAGTAAGCTATTAAATACAACCATCCACAAGGAGAACGGTATGAAGAAGAATATAGCGGGAAATGAAAAAGGCTTTACCCTGATAGAACTCATCGTTGTCATTGTTCTCTTGGGCATTCTGGCAGCCGTTGCGGTTCCCAGGTATCAGGACTTGGCCGACGATGCGAGAGATGCTGCTTCCCAAGGAATACTCGCCGCAGCCAGAGGGGCAGCAACCATGGTCTTTGCACGTCACCTTCTTGACCCATCCGGAGGAACGCCAGTCCAAATTACTGCGGATGCCACTGGCGTTACAAATCTTCTCGAGCTGGTTCAGTCCGATTATCCGCTTGCAGCAGCAGCAGGTAATCAATTCACTGCTGACATCAATGGCATATTTTATACTTATACTATCACTCCCGGTGAAACAGGGGCAAACCCCGCGGGCGTGACCGTTGCCGACAATCCCTGATCGAAAATCATCCTGAACACCATCTAAAAATGGCGGCTTTATGCCGCCATTTTTATTAAAAAACACCCCGGCCAGAATGCCCATTTCCAGAAAAGCACCTGTCATCCTCTTTCTTTTATCCGCTCTTTTAGCCCCGCTCGTCTGGTTTCCCGGCCTCAGTGATTTCAGCAATCTTCCGCAACGCGTCTTTCTAGAAACCCTCGGGGTACTTCTTTGCTTTTCCTGGTTAACCGCCCAGGCAACCGATAACGGTCTGCCATTACACAGATTGCCGTTTTTCACCTGGCCGCTCCTTGGTTTTCTCTGCTGGGCCATGCTCACTGGAGCCTTTGCGCTTAACCCCTATGAAACTTTCAAAATTGCTCGCCAATGGCTGGTGGCTCTCCTCTTTTTTCTTTTAGCCTCGCAATTGATGACCTCCTCGGCCCGACGGCGTCAGGTTCTGATCGCCCTGTTCGCCGCCGCCTTCCTGGTGGCCATCCTGGGCATCAGCCAGCATCTCTTCGGCCTCTCCATTATCCCGCAACTTGCACCTCCTGCCGCGAATTTTGCCAATAAAAACATGGCGGTGCACTTCATTGTCCTGCTTTTTCCGGTGGGGGCCTTTCTTTTTCTAACCGTAAAAAAAGACACCACTGCCTGGGCCACGTCCCTCATGCTCAGCCAAATCGTGGTCTATCTCATTTACACCCAAACCCGGGCCGGCTGGCTGGCCGTTACCTGCCAGTGCCTGCTGTTCGTTGTTTTGCGCAAGACAACCGGGCTCAATCTGTCCCGGCTCTGGTCTCGCCAGAAAAAATGGGCCATGCTCACCTCCCTGCTTGTTGTCCTGACCATGATGAACATCGGCCCTGCCGGTTTCACCCCAGGCTACGAAGCCGTCGGCCTCCGGGCCGCCTCCATTGCCTCCATCCAGGGAAATCATGTCCGTTTTGCCATCTGGTCAGACACCATCGATCTGATTCGACAGCACCCGCTGCTCGGGGTCGGACTAGGCAATCTGAAGATCCATTTCCCTTCGGTACAGAAGGAATCACTCTTTCTTCACACACAACTCCTCAAAGACGCTCACAACGATTATCTGCAAATCTCGGCAGAATTGGGGCTGGTGGGCCTGACGCTTTTCGCCTGCCTCATCGGATCGCTGGGGATTTTTCTTGTCAGAACCCACAGGGAATGCACCAACAATCTCACCAAGACCCTCGAACTTCAAGCCATGGGCTTATCCCTGACCGGAATTGGGATCAATGCCCTGTTCTGTTTCCCGCTGGAACGGATGATCCCGGTTTTCACCATCATGGTCCTGCTGGGGCTTCTCGCCTCCCTGGCGCGGGAAGAAAAACCCGGCACACCGATCCATGTTCCCAAACGGTTTCCCGCCTATGCCGCTGTCGTACTCCTGGTGTTTGCGCCGATCATGGTGGTGGACAACCTCAAGGGTATTGCCGCGGATCATTTCCATCTCAAAACCTGCGTGGCCACGGTGCAGGAGAACTGGCCGGAGGTTATTGCCTCCGGCAGCAAGTCCTTGCACTACCAGCCCAACGATGTGACCCCGCACGCCTATATCGGCCCGGCCTATCTGGCCCAGGACAACTACCGCGAGGCCTTGCCCCATCTATTGACCATGCTGGAAAAAGCCCCATACCACTACATCACCCTGCTCAATACCGGAACCGCCTATTCCGGCCTGCACGATTACCAGAAAGCCCAGGAATACTTTGCCAAGGCGGTGCAGGTGGTACCCATAGCCGGGGCGGCGCACGGCCAGTTGGGCAAGACCTATTGGCAGCTCAAGGAGTATCCAAAGGCAATCCTGGAATTTAACGAAGCGATCCGGCTGGAGCCCCAGAAAAAATCCATCTACCTCTACAACCTCGGCCGGGTGGAACGAGAGCTGGGCCGGATGGATGCGGCGATTACCGCCTTTGAAAAGGCTATTGCCGCGGACAATACCTTTGCCCAGCCCCATGCGGAGCTGGCCATGATCTACTCGTCCAGCATGCTTGACCATGCACGTGCCGGATATCACGGCAGAATCTTTCAGAAACTTTCCCAAACTTCCAGCGATTCCGGCCAATAAAACTTGACATCCGGCTCAGCCCTTAATACTGTTAGTTCATCCTAAGATTATTCGTACAAAGACGAAAAGAGGCGATTCGGCAGCTTGCCTGACAATGTACCCCCTTGCTTTCCCTATCCGCACACAGAGGACAGCTACTCAAGCCATGACGACTCCCAAACGACTCAGCGCCAGCCTGGAAGACTATCTGGAAACCATCTTCCACATCATCGCGGAAAAACAGGTGGCCAGAGCCAAGGAGATTGCCAGCACGCTCAAGGTCAGCCGTTCCTCGGTGACCGAGGCCTTTCGCTCCCTGGCCCAGAAGGGGTTGATCAATTATGCCCCCTATGAGGTGATCACCCTCACCCCGGCAGGCCAGGAAATGGCCAAGGATGTTATTCTCCGCCATCGGGTGCTCAAGGATTTTTTCATCAAGGTTCTGGCGGTGGGGGAAAAGGTTGCCGAGGAAGGCGCCTGCAAGATTGAACATGCCGCGCCCAAGGAAATCATCGACCGGCTGACTCAGTTTGTCAGTTTCATCGAACAATGTCCGCGGGGCGGCAGCGATTTGATCGCCGGATTCAGCAAATACTGCCAGACCGGAAAAACCGACAAGAAATGCAAGGAATGTATTGCCCACTGTCTGGAAAAATGATGGGCTAGCAGAAATGGAAAAAAGTAACAGGTCCGTAGCCATACGTTAAAGAGTTATCAAGCGATAACCGTTGTAATTGCGTTTTTTTTGCGATTACAACAAAAATAGAACTATGGCAGGCGGGAGTATACAGACGCACTACTCAGGAGAAAGACAGGCACATGGACGGCACATTTACTGAAGGCTGGTTTACGCACCCCTCGCAAGGACTTATCAGGGTTTTCCTCAAAGGCGGGGAATGGGTGTTCCAGTGCTACACAAAAAACGGCCAGAAGGCGCTCTCAAAGGAGCGCCCCCTGGACAGTTGGACCTGGGCCTTGAGCGAATCCGCATACGAGGATTTCGGCCCGGGCTGAGGACAGGCCCCCTACGAAAGTTTGCCCAACGCTTCCGCCAGCCGCTTCATCCCCTCTTCAATGGTCACCATGGCCGTGGCAAAGGAGAAGCGGATAAAGTTGTCCGCCCCAAAAGCCGCACCCGGCACCGTGGCCAGCAAGGCCTCATCCAGCAGATAATCCGCCAGATCAACCGAATTCGCCATCACCTTCCCATTGAAGTTTCTGCCGTAATAGGCGGAAACATTGGGAAACACATAAAAAGCGCCCTTGGGCCGCACGCAGGTCACGCCGGGGATATTGCCCAGCGCGCCCATGATGAAGTCAAGCCGGGGCACAAAGGCGTCCCGCATCATGGTGGGGAAATCCTGGGGCCCGCTCACCGCGGCCAGCGCCGCCTTCTGGGAGATGGAGGTCGGGTTGGAGGTGCTCTGGCTCTGGATCTTGTTCATGGCCGCAATGATCTGCTTTGGCCCGGCCGTATAGCCAATGCGCCAACCGGTCATGGCAAAGGACTTGGACACGCCGTTGAGCACCAGGGTCTGGGCTGCGAGCCGCTTGTCCACATCCAAGATATGCGGCAGCTTGCCGTCGCCATACACAATGGTGTCGTAGATATCGTCGGAGATCATCAGCCACTTGTTGGCCAGGGCCAGCTTGGCCACTGCCTCGAGGGCCTTGGCGGAAAATACGGCGCCGGTCGGATTGGACGGGCTGTTAAGGATAATGGCCTTGGTTTTCGGGGTGGCGTAGCGGGTGAGCAATTCCTCGGTAAGGTCAAAATCGTTGGCCTCGGAAAGGGGCACCTCCACCGGGGTGGCGCCGGCCAACAGGACGATGGGCGGATAGGAAACCCAGTACGGGGTCGGGATCAGCACCTCGTCGCCGGGGCCGAACAGGGCCTGGGCCATGTTGTAAAGCCCGTGCTTGCCGCCGCAGCAGACCTGGATCTGATCGGGCTCATAGCTCCAGCCCTTGTCCTGGGCCAGACGGCTGGCGATTGCCTCCCGCAGCTCCGGAATGCCTGGCACCGCGGTGTAGCGGGTAAACCCTTCGTCAATGGCCTTTTTCCCGGCTTCGCGCACATGGGGAGGGGTATCGAAATCCGGCTCGCCCACGCTGAAATTGAGGATGTCCGCCCCAGCGGCCTTCAGGGCCTTGGCCTTGGCGTTCACGGCAAGGGTGGGCGAAGGTTTGATCTGCTTGACTCGTGCCGCAAGAGTAATAATTTCCGCTTCCATTTTGTTTCCTTAGTAATGGCGTTTGCAAAAAAGCTCCGGCAGTCACCCCACGAAGCCGACACAACTCAGTACAACACGGTTTTCAAGGTCAAGCCCTTGGCAGGCGCGGTAGATCCGGCCAAGGTTCGATCCCGGGCAGCCACGATCTCCTGAAAATCAAGGGGGGTCAATCGCCCCCGCCCCACACCAAACAAGGTGCCGACAATGTTGCGCACCATATGCCTCAAGAAGCCGTCTCCGGCGATGGTCAACCGAAACATCCGCGAATCTTTGCCATCCTCGTCAAGGCGAGCGGCAAAGATGGTCCGCACGGCGCCCCTCCCGCCGGTGATTGTAAGATCGCGGGAGCCGGAAGCCTCAAAACTGCTGAAATCATGGGTGCCGACCACCATCGGCAAACAGAGCCGCACCGCGTCGCACATAAAAGGGGCGCGGACCTGAGCGGCGTACAGCCGCTGGCAGGGCGGCATGATCTCCGTGGCCATGAAGGCGTACTCATACACCTTGCCCGTGGCGTTATAACGCGCATGAAAATCATGCGCAACCTTTTCGGCATCAAGCACCCGGATAGCCTCGGGCAGCATGCTGTTGAGCCCCTTCACCAAGCCGGAAAGAGGGATGGACGAATCGGTCTGAAAATTGGCCGTCATCCCCTGGGCATGCACCCCGGCATCGGTTCGTCCAGCCCCGTGCAGAATGACCGGAGCCTGGGTCAGACGGGCAATGGCCTCTTCCACAACCTGCTGGATGGCGGGTTGGCCCAACTGCCTCTGCCAACCGGCATACCCAGTTCCGTCGTAGGCCAAAACAAGCTTGATGTTTCGCACTGCGCGCTACGGGAAAAGGGGGACGATTCTCAGCCCGGTGTTCTCCGGAAAGCCGCACATGAGATTCATGTTCTGCACCGCTTGCCCGGAGGCGCCCTTGACCACGTTGTCGATGGCGGAGAGGATGATGACCCGGCCGGTGCGCGGGTCGAACTTGACGCCGATATCGCAGTAATTGCTGCCCCGGATGTACTGGGTGGCAGGATACTGCCCGGCCGCGCAAACCCGGACAAACTCCTCCTCTTTATAATAATCCTGATAGAGTTCGGTCAACCCGGAGAGCGGCTTGACTGCTTTTGCGTAAATCGTGCTGAGAATGCCCCGCGACATCGGCACCAGATGCGGGGTAAAGGATACCGTCACCGGCTGGCCGCACAACCCGCCCAGCTCCTGCTCGATCTCCGGGGTATGCCGGTGCTCGCCCACCTTGTACGCCTTGAAACCGTCGGCCACCTCGCAGTAGAGCGAGCCTACCTGCGCCGCCCGCCCCGCTCCGGAGACCCCTGATTTTGAATCGATGATAATGGTTTGGGGATCAACAAGACCGGCCTTGAGCAGGGGCGCCAGCCCCAGGATGACGCTGGTCGGGTAGCAGCCGGGATTGGCAACCAATTGCGTGTTGCGGATCGAGGCCCGATGCAGCTCGGGCAACCCGTACACCGCGGTGGCCAGCAGATCCTTGGCGCTATGGGGTTGGTACCACTGCTCGTACACCTGCGCGTCATGAATCCGGAAATCGGCGGAGAGATCGACCACCTTCTTCCCTGCGGCCACCAACTGCGGCACGATGTCCATGGCGGTCTGGTGGGGCACCGCGGTAAAGAAGAAATCAGCCCGCTGGACAAGCGCTTCAACCGGGAGATCTTCGCAGATAATATCCGCCCGCCCCTGCAGGCTGGGAAAAACCTGCGAAAGGGGTTTCCCGGCATATTGCCGGGAGGTGGCCACCGCAATCTCAACCTCGGGATGGTTGCACAGTATCCGGGCAAGCTCCGCCCCAGTGTATCCGGATGCACCGACAATGCCGACTCGTACCATCTTCATCTCCACTCAGCTAGGAACCACAGGGGCCAGACACAGGCCAAAAAAAATCAGGGGAAGAGCGATACGCGCCTTCCCCTGATGAGATACACAATAGTGTTGGTGATATTGACCAGGCAATACCAGGCAACGATTAACGCTTGGAGAACTGGAACCTCGCTCTGGCCGATTTCTGGCCATATTTCTTCCGCTCTTTCATGCGCTGGTCGCGGGTCAGAAAACCCGCTTTTTTCAAGGCCGGCCGGTGCTCGGGGTCAACGATCAGCAGAGCCCGGGCAATCCCGTGGCGCAGAGCCTCGGTCTGGGCAATCTTGCCGCCGCCGGTCAGGGTGGCCATTACATCAAATTTTGCCCCGGTGTCGGTCAGAGCCAAAGGCTTGGCAACCTTCTGCAGGTAGTCAAAACCGCCGCCGAAATAATCCGGCACGCTCATCTTGTTGACCTGAATGTTGCCGGAACCAGGTTTCAACCACACCCTGGCAACTGCGGTCTTTCTTTTTCCGGTCGCGTAAAAACTATTGTCTGCCATGTTCAAGCTCCAATATCCCGATTTAAGAGAGCGGGATTATTTTATAATTCCAGAGACTCAGGCTGCTGGGCGGTATGGGGATGCTCCGTTCCGGCATATACCTTTAATTTCTTCAGTTGAGCACGGCCCAGGGTGTTCTTGGGCAACATGCCGCGTACAGCCTTGCGCAACATCTCTTCCGGCTTTTCCGCCATGAGAACCTTGGCGGTCTTTTCCTTCAAGCCGCCCATAAAACCGGTATGATGACGATACACCTTGTCGTCCCACTTCCTGCCGGTCAGACGAACCTTGTCCGCATTGACCACGATGACAAAATCGCCGACATCTTGGAAGGTGCAGTAATTGGCCTTGTGCTTGCCGCGCAGACGCGTGGCAATCTCGGAAGCCAAACGGCCAAGTACCTTGTCCTGGGCGTCAACGATCAGCCACTTGCGTTCAATATCTTTGACCGGGGTCAAATAAGTCTTCATTTCAAAGCCCTCGCAAAACGAAATAGAATATATCTATATAAGTCAAAATGGCCCGTTCTGCCATGAAAAAATGCAGGACGGGCTGTCGGTCAATGCAAATAGGCCCACGGACTCGAGCCTCAAACAAAAATGGAGCGGGAAACGAGATTCGAACTCGCGACTTCAACCTTGGCAAGGTTGCACTCTACCACTGAGTTATTCCCGCTCATTTTCAGTATGTGAAAAACGCCAGATGTATAACAATGTGGGAAGGGGTTGTCAACAAAAAACCTGTGCGCATGGGATAATTTTGCCCTCCTGGCCGCCTCGCCAGCCAGGCCGACATAACTATCTATAATATTTTGTTATTACAATCTTTTCCATGAGTACCCCGGGGATTCCTATTGCCGGAAGCCGCCGGAACTTGGTATAAACAAGCAACCTTATTTTTCTACCTGTTTTCTTTAATGATGAGACTGGCTTATGAGCAAGCAGCCAGATAATTCAGGAGCAACCCATGGCAGCACAGAGAGCCCGGCAAAGCGAAGTGAAACGAAAAACCAAGGAAACCGACATCGCCCTCTCTTTCGCCCTTGACGGCACGGGCCAGGTACAGTGTGCATCCGGTGTGCCCTTTATGGATCACATGCTCACCCTCTTTGCCGTGCACGGCTTTTTTGATCTCGCCATCCGCGCCTCCGGGGATACTGAGGTTGATGCGCACCACACGGTTGAAGACCTTGGCATCTGCCTGGGCCAAGCCCTGAAAAACGCATTGCGGGATTTTGGCGGCATCCGGCGCTACGGCTTCTGCGCCTTGCCCATGGATGAGACCCTGGTCCGGGTAACCCTGGATTGCTCCAATAGGCCGTATCTGCATTATGGCGTTGCCTTTCTCGAACAAAAGGTCGGCGAATTCGACACCCAACTGGCCAAGGAATTCCTCCGCGCCCTGGCCCAGCACGGCGGGTTGACCATTCATGTTGAAATGGCCCATGGCGAGAACACCCACCATATTCTTGAAGCAATCTTCAAGGCCTTGGGCCGGGCCCTTGACGAGGCAACCACCATTGACCCCCGCGCTCAGGGCCCCGTATCCTCCAAAGGATCCTTATAATTTCACACTGGAGAAATCATCGTGACACCCTTTAAACCGTACACCATTTTTCTTGCCAGCCTGACCGCACTCATCCTGCTTTCCGGCTGCGCTCGCACTACCGCCCAGGTCCAGCCCGAAGAATTGCTCCCGGTAAAAACAATCGTTGTGCTCCCGGTGGAAATCGACCTGGAGAGCCAGGGGAGCCGATCGCCCAAGGAAACCCAGCAGCTTGAAAAGGGGCAAAAGCTCGTGGACACACTGCTGGCGGAGTATTTTTCCGGCAGGGAGGATATCGCCCTTCTCACCGCAGGACAACGCGATGCCCTGGAAAAAGACATGATCCGGTGCAGGACAACCGCGGCCGTCACCATCTGCCGGACCCAAAAAGCTGATGCCGTGCTTCTCTGCACCCTGCACCGCTTCACTGAACGGGAGGGCACCGAATATTCCATCGCCAGCCCGGCCTCTGTCGCCTTTGAATACAAACTCATCCATGCGGATACCGGACAGACCATCTGCTCCGGGATGTTCAACGAAACCCAGCAACCCCTGCTTGCCAACATGTTCCAGTTCTTCACCAAGGCGAAGCGCGGCATGAAATGGCTCAGCGCCGAGGAACTTGCCCGCGACGGGATCAAGCAAAAAATTGCCGATTGCCCCTATCTGAAAAAATAGCCCTGCCCGTGTGCGCCATCCCCAAGCAACTCAATCACCTTGTCGGCCGGGCCATGCATCTCTACCGGATGCTGGCCGACGGCGACCGGGTGATGATTGCGGTGTCCGGCGGCGTCGACAGCCTGGTCCTCTCCTGGCTGCTGAAGGAATGGCTCCGCAAGGCGCCAATCCGCTATGAGCTTCTGGCGGTGCATCTTGACATGGGTTTCGGCGGCGCGGAATACGACCTGGTCCGGGAACAGCTCCGCCGCATAGATCTGCCCATGCTGATGGAGCGGACCGTTTTCGGCCACAAGGCGCTCGCCGCCGAAAACGGCAAAAACGGCTGCTATCACTGCGCCAGGCAACGCCGCAACCGGCTTTTCTCCCTGGCCGAAGAACATCACTGCAACAAACTCGCCTTCGGCCACCATCAGGAGGACATCATCGAGACGTTTTTCCTCAATCTGTTCTACGGGGGAAACCTCAGCGCCATGGCGCCAAGACAGGAATTGTTCGGCGGCAAGCTGACCCTTATACGCCCCTTGGCCATGGTGGAAAAAAAACGGATCGTGGCGCTTGGCAAAAGCCTGGGCATTACCCCAGTGGCCAACCCCTGCCCGCTTGCCGCGGACTCCCGCAGGGAAAAGATCCGCTCTTGGCTCACCCCCATGTACGAAAACGACCCAGCCCTCAAGGCCACCATTTTCGCAAGCCTCGGCAATGTGAGAACCGACTACCTGCTCGCCCCCCTGCCACCTGCGCTCCCCACTTCCTCTTCCATCGGATAAGCGCCCGCACCCATCTCCATATTTCAGACAGGCTTCACGAAACACATTCCAGCCTCCCCATTCACAGCGCTATTTTTTCCATTTTCCATCTTGACATGCGCCTAACTATCAAATACCTTTTCGGCAGCACAAAAAGGTTAGGCGCTGGCGCTGCCTGTTTCACTTGAGCAACCATGCGGGGGTGCATGGCGTGCTCTTCATTCATTTTCTCGGAGGAACTCCATGCTGAAAATTATTCTTTCAACGCTGTGCGGATGTTTATGCTGGACTGCCGTCGCTTTTGCCGCCGTGGATATCAACAAAGCCACGGCAAAGGAACTCAACGGCTTGCAAGGCATCGGCCCTGCCAAGGCGCAGGCCATTGTCGAGTACCGGCAAAAAAACGGCCAGTTCAAATCAACACAAGATCTGAGCAAGGTAAAAGGAATCGGTCCCAAGATCGTGGAAAAACTGGGCAGCAGCATCACGGTTACAAAGTAACAGCCAACAAAATGCCATGCACCCCCCACATAAAAGGGGAGAAGGAATGGCTCCCTTCTCCCCTTTTTATGTGACGCAATGGCCGTCGTGGACCTCCGCCTATTTATTGAGCAGCTTGGCCATTTCCTTGGCAAAATAGGTGATGATGATATCCGCGCCAGCCCGCCGGATGGAAAGCAGGCTCTCATGCATGACCTTTTCCCCGTCGATCCAGCCATTGGCCGCGGCGGCCTTGATCATGGCGTACTCCCCGCTCACTTGGTAGGCGGCGATGGGCAGATCAAACTCATCGCGCAACCGGCTGATCACGTCCAAATAGGCCATGGCCGGCTTGACCATCAGGATGTCCGCGCCCTCTTCCACATCCAGGGTCGCCTCCCGCAGCGCCTCCCGCACGTTTGCCGGGTCCATCTGGTAGGCCTTGCGATCGCCGTGCTGGGGCGCGCATTCCGCCGCGTCCCGGAAAGGCCCGTAAAACGCGGAGGCGTATTTTACGGCATAGGACATGATCGGTAGCATGTGGAAGTTATTCTCATCCAGTATCCCCCGGATCTCGGCAACCCGGCCATCCATCATATCCGAAGGCGCGACCATGTCGGCCCCGGCCTGGGCATGGGAAAGCGCGATCCTGGCCAGCACCTCCAGGGTTGAGTCGTTGTCCACCACCTCGTCGAGGAGAATGCCGCAATGGCCATGGCTGGTGTATTCGCACAGGCAGACATCGGTGCACACCGTGAGCGCAGGGGCCGTATTCTTCAACTCCTTGATGGCGCGCTGGATGATGCCGTCCTTGGCATGCGCCCCCGAGCCCTTCGAATCCTTCTTGTCGGGCAACCCGAAAAGGATGACGGAGTTCACTCCCAGCCCCATGCACTCCTTGGCCTCCTTGGCCAACTGGTCCACGGATATCCGGAACACCCCGGGCATGGACGACACCTCTTCCCGCACTCCCTTGCCGGGCATGACAAAAAGCGGGTAGACAAGGTGAGCCGGAGCAATGCTGGTCTCCCGGATAAGCGCCCGGAAATTTTCGTTCTGCCTGAGCCTGCGGGCCCGGTATTCAGGAAAAATCATGATCACTGCTCTCCTTTTTTCTGCTGGCGGAAATCTTCCCCCAGCGCCTATTCAATCTTAAAGGCTTCCCCCACCAGGGTATTGATATACCGCTCCGGCATATCGACCCCCTCCTTGGGAACAACCACCTGGGAAACCCCTTTTTTCTGCCCCATGAGCCGCAAGCCGTACTCCATGGCCTGAAAAATATGAGCGCACGCGGTCTGGATGTTCTCAAGGGTCCGCGGCTCCCGCGTCAAGAGCTGGTCAACGGCCTCATCGTCAAAGCTGACCCGCACCCCGCATTTTTCACTGATCTCCGTCTCGCTGCCGTGAATGGCCTGAATCAGCCGGATAAAACCATCGCACACTTCGCGGGGATCCACATCCTGATCCTGACTCTCCTTGGCCATGAGCTGCAACCGCTTCGGGGTGGTGAGCACCTCATGGTCTTCCAGGTAATTCCCCATCCGCTTGAGAATAAAGGATGTCAGCCGCTCAAACTCAACCGCCTGCAACGCCTCGAAACGGGCCCGATGATCCGCCTGCACCCCAGGGTCCGCCAAGAGCCTTTCGAGCACCACCCCGGGCGAACGCACCATCTCCACATCCACCACAAGATACCGGATGCTGGTGGAGGGCAGCTTCTTTTCGTAGTGGAGCAGGATTTTCTCCATGACACTTACCAGCCCGCGGGCTCCGGTCCGTTCCCGCTTGGCCAGCATGGCGATTTCGCGCAGGGCCGCGTCTTCAAACTGGAGATTGACCCCGTACACCCGAAAATCCTGTTTCTTGGCAACCACGATGGAGCTGTTGGGATTGGCCAGGATCTCGTAAAAATCATCCTCGCTCAGTTCATCGAGCACGGCGATGACCGGCAGACGCCCGACAAACTCGCTTTCAAAGCCGAACTCAACGAGATCCTCGGCCTTGACCTGCTTGAGAAACCGCCCGCTTGTTTTCACCGAGGAGACGGAACTTTCAAAGCCCATGGATTGCTGCTGCACCCGTTTCTTGATGATATCCTCAAGCCCGGCAAAAGCGCCGCTCATAATGAAAAGAATATTCCTGGTGTTGACCACCCGCCGCTCCCGCTTGCCCGTTGCCCGATACTGTTCGATGGCCTCGATCTGCGAGACCGGATCGTGGGCGACCTTGAGCTCGACCTCGGTTTCCTCCATGGGCTTGAGCAGGGCGCGCTGCACCCCGGTGCGGGAAACATCCGCCCCGATCCGGGAAGGGCTGGCAGCGATCTTGTCGATCTCGTCCAAATAGATAATGCCGTACTGGGCCCGTTCGATATCCCCGTCCGCCTCCCGGACCAAATCGCGGACCAGATCATCAACATCCCCGCCCACGTAGCCTGTTTCGCTGAACTTGGTGGCGTCGCCCTTGATGAAGGGCACCCCGAGATGCCGGGCGATGAGCTTGATGAGGAAGGTTTTGCCCACCCCGGTCGGGCCCATGAGCAAGACGTTGCTTTTGATCTGCCCCATGCTGCGCCTTGCCGTGCGGGGATTGGCCTGGGCGTAGCTGATCCGGTTGAAGTGGGTGCAGATTTTGGTGGCAAGAATGGCCTTGGCCTCATCCTGCCTCACCACATACTCGTCGAGATAGGCAATAAGCTCTTCCGGGTTGGTGTCGAAATGAAAATCCGCCGCGCCGCCGGCGGCCGGCTTGCCGGTTTCGGCCTCTTCGCTCTGGGGCATGGGCAACAGGCCGCTGGAGATGATCTTCACCTTCTGCCCGTACTTTTTGCTGAGATACTCCCCGATCTCTTTTTCCAACTCTTTCTGGTCGGGAAGGGTGGTGTTGTATTCGTTCATGGCCTCCTCCCTTATTCTTCACCCAGGGACAGGGACTTCATCTTCCTGTGCAGATGACTGCGTTCCAGACCTATTTGTTCCGCGGTCTGGGAAATATTCCCCTCATTGCCCGCGAGGCGGGCCTTTAAGAAATCCCGTTCGAAAATCTTCTTGGCCTCTTTGTAGCTCAAGGTGTGGTAGAGCGCGTCCAAACCGGCGGCCGAAGGCGCGTCTTCCCCCGGCGCAATGCCGAGCAGCCGCACGACTTCCGCCTCGTCAACCGTATCCGCCGCACACATGATCATGATCCGCTCCACAAAATTGCGCAGTTCGCGGACATTGCCCGGCCAGACGTGGCGCATCATGGCCTGCAGAGCGCCTGTACTGAATTCTTTTTCGCCCAGTCCCTTTCTCGCGTTGTCCGCCACGAAATCGGCAACCAACAGGGGGATATCCTCCCTCCGCTCCCGAAGCGGCGGCACCTGAATGGGCACCACGTTGAGCCGATAAAAAAGATCCGCCCGGAAAGTGCCGTTTTCGATCTCCTGCTCAAGATCCTTGTTGGTGGCGGCCAGCACCCGAACTTCGACCTGGATGGTTTTCGAGCCGCCCACCCGCTCAAATTTCTGCTCCTGCAGGATGCGCAGCACCTTGGCCTGGGTCTTGAGGCTCATGTCGCCGATTTCATCCAGAAAGAGCGTGGTGCCGTCGGCCAGATCGAACTTGCCCCGCCGGCTGGCCGTGGCCCCGGTGAACGAGCCCTTCTCGTGGCCAAACAGCTCGGATTCGATCAGCTCCTCCGGAATAGCGGCGCAGTTCAGCTCGATCATCGGCTTGGCCGCGTTTTTTGACAACCGGTGGATGCTCTGGGCCACCAGCTCCTTGCCGGTGCCATGCTCTCCCCGGATCAAAACCCACGCCTCGGTGGGCGCCACCCGCTCCACCAACTGCCTCAGCGCCACCATGGCCGGCGAGTTGCCGGTGAGTTGGGTGGCGCGCTGGGTTTGCTGGCGCAGGATCAGGTTCTCTTTTTTGAGCCGGGCCAGATCCAGGGCGTTGTTGATGGAGAGGATGATCTTGTCGTAGGAGGGCGGCTTTTCGATAAAATCATAGGCCCCCATCTTGGTGGCCTGCACCGCGGTTTCAATGGTGCCGTGCCCGGAGATCATGATCACCGGCAATTCGGCCTGGATTTCCTTGATGCGCTTGAGCACCTCAAGGCCGTCCAGCCCAGGCATCCAGATATCGAGCAGCACCAGGTCGACCTGCTCATCCTCCAGCAGGGAAAGCCCCTGCTGCCCATCCTCGGCGGAAAGCGCAAGAAACCCTTCATCCGCCAGAATGCCGGACAGAGACTCGCGGATACTCGCTTCATCGTCTATGATAAGGATTGTCTTTGCCATCGCCGTTTCACTGCCGCCGCTTTGCTGCTGCCGTTTCGCGAAAATTTGTCCGCCTGTTTCCAATATACCATGCCCTGCCGGGCAGATAACACGCTTTTCTAGCCATTACTTAAGGGAAGTTCAATAATGAAACGTGCCCCCTGGGGCTCATTGTCCTTAACCCTGATATAGCCGTGATGATCCGCAACCACCGTGCTGGCTATGGCCAGCCCCAGACCGGTTCCGGTCTTTTTTCTCGAAAAATAGGGCTCAAAGAGCCGCAGCTTGTCCTGATCGCTGACCCCGGCGCCATTGTCGCGCACCTCAAGGATGACCACATTGCGCTCTTCCTCGCAGGCAAGAACGATCTCGATCTCTCCAGCCGAGGAAGTGGCGGCCACGGCATTATTGAGCAGGTTGACGAGAACCCGCTTCATCTGCTTGACGTCAAAGGAAAACAACGGGATAGGCCCCTCCACCCGCAAACGAAACAGCCTGTCCTTGTGGGCCTCCTGATAGAGGACAAAGGCCTCGTTGGCCATTTCGGCGATATTCCCCATGGCTTTATGCACCGCGGGCATCCGGGCGAAACTGGAAAATTCGCTCACCAGTTTTTTCAGCTCGTCAACCTGGTTGATGATGGTTTTGGTGCAGACATCGAAAACCTCCTGGTCCCCCTCCAGCCGGTCGAGGTACCGCTTGCGGAGCCGCTGGGCGGAAAGCTGGATGGGAGTCAGGGGATTTTTCACCTCATGGGCGATCCTCCGCGCCACCTCACGCCAGGCCGCCATCCGCTGCGCCTTTTCCAGCTCGGTGAGGTTGTCAAACACCAGAACCACGCCAAGGGATTGGTTGTTCTCATCCTCAAGCCGGGTCACATTCACCCGCAGCGAAAAGGTTTCATCGCCCACCGTAAGGCGCAGGGGCCTTTCCAGCGAAGATTTGCCGCTGCGCGACAGCTCGCCGAGGAAACCATCCAAGACAGCCCGGTGCTCCGGCCGGAGAACCGCCTGATACTCCTTGCCCTCAAAATCCCCGCGGTCAATGCGAAGCAGTTCCTCGGCAAACCGGTTGATCGTGGTAATCCTTCCGTGCTCATCCAGGGAGATGACCCCGGCCGCCACGCTTTGCAGAACAATCTCCATGTAGCGGCGTCTGGTCTCGGCATCGAGATTGCCCTGGCGCAGGGCGCTGTTTGCTTCTTCGAGCTGCCGTTTACTGGCGAGGAGATCGCTGGTCATCCGGTTGAAGGAATCGACCAGGGTTCCCATCTCGTCGCCCGAGGTCTTTTCCAGAACAAAATCCAGTTCCCCTTCGGCAACCCGCCGCGTCGCCTCGGCCAGCCTGCCGATGGGGCCGGTCAGTCCGCCTGCCACATAAAAGGCGAACCAGATTGCGCAAAAAACAATGAGCAGGGTGACGATCAGCAGCATGACCAGCAGACTGGTTTTAATCGGGGCCTTGAGAATCATCAACTGCTTGTAGCCTTCGTACCCGGCGGAGATGGTCTGCATCTGCCTGACCCGTTCCTGGGGAATAAGCAGGGAGACGATCAGCGCCCCCTGACCAGCATCCGCGCCGTCGATCCGGATTGAACTCACCCCCCGGATCAGCTCCCCGGCAGCCACCGGCTGGATGGTTATCTGCTCCGTATTGTCGGCAAGGGCGTTGCGGATCGTGTCCAGCGGAATTTCCGGCACACCCTCCTTAATGATTTCAGGCCGGTACGCCCGGGCCAGCACCTCTCGTTGGCCGGAGATCACCTCGATTCCAGCCAACCCATGGGTTTTCATGATGTCTTTCAACACCGGCTCGGCATCTTTCCAGGAAATATCCCCGTACCGCTTTGCATCCAACCGATCCCCGATGAGACGCGCCTGCCGGTCAACCTGATCCTGGGTTTCCTGGTAACTGTTCTTGGCGATGGCAATCGACTCCTCAAGGGACTGGGCCACATTGCTATTGAACCAGTAATCCATGCTGGTGGAGACAAACTGCAGGGCAATGAAAAAAAGCAGCCCGGTGGGAAAAAAGGACATGGAGACAAAGGCGATGACCAGCTTGGAGCGGAGCTTTGTGCCAAGGAACCGTCGCCGCCGCTCAAAAACAAGCTGCGCCAGATTGCGGAGCACCAGAAAAACCATCAACAGCAAGAGGAGAACATTGAAGTTGATGAGGACGAAGATCAGGACATTGCCGCTGACCGGAAAAGGAACGGTTCCCAGTTGCACAACCCTGGTTTCCAAATAGGTCAGCAGGGGGATCAGAACGAGACAGGCAAGGATGATCAGACGGATGCGCTTTTTGCGGCGCAGCCTGTCTTTCCTGAGAACCTCCTCGTCGGCTGCCTCCATGCTAAGCCGTCGTCGCAAGATAATCTTGCCTTCTGGTTTGCAAAAACGGCAGCAGTGTTAACGGCGTAAGGAGCCGTAACGAAATAATCTGGCCATCAACTTTCATTCTGCAACGGCTCCTAATATCTGAACTCCACGGTGTACCACTCGGTTTCAAAATCCCAGAGGCTCAAGAAGGGAATCACGTAGTGGAAATAAAGCGGCAGGGTTTTTTCCGCAAGCTTGGCCTTCACCCTGAGCAGGTATCCCGCCTCCGGTAGCAGGGATTTCAAGGGCACAATCGGCGGTCCGTTGAGCTGGGCCATGGCTTTTTTCGCCTCGGCCAGCGACTTGGTGCGGAAGGTCTGACCGGAGATTTCCGAACGGACAATGGAGTACTCCTCCTTCAGGGTGTCATAGCTCAGGGTATGGTCAAACTGCAGGGAAACGAGCTGCTGGTTCAGCCAGGTGTTCCGTTTCCGTTCCAGCTTCACGTAAAAATTGAAGGTCACCGGGATGCCGTTTTTTATCCCCTCCTCCATCTGCTTGGTAAAGGCATTGTTGACCGTGAGAAACAGCAGCAGATCCGTACTGGAATTGGTAACGATCAACTCCTCGATGGTCGCGTTCTGGGCAAGCGCGGGCTGCCCCCCGCCCCAGAAAAGAGCCAGGGCGAGCAGCAAGGATGAAAAAACGCGAAATTGTCGTGTACGGCTGAATATGCGCATAATCACTTACGTCGTAGAAGAAACCGGGGTGCAGGGGGGGTGTTCCTGGATCTCGGACTGAGCATGTCCCCCCCTCCTCTGCCATTTTTTCAGAACCAGACTCCTGGCCTTGTCCAGAAACGGACCAAAGGTTGCGGCATCGCGGGCGCTTAAAGCTACAGCGTCATAGAGCCGCAACTGCTCGGCAACAACCTCCGGCTCAACCAGATCGATCTTGTTAAAAACCTTGAGACAGGGAAGAGTATCCAGCTCAAGCTCCCGCAACAGATCCTCCACCACCTGGACATGGTCCCCGTAACGCGGATTGCTGGCATCGATCACATGCACCAGCACGTCCGCCTCATGCAGCTCCTCCAGGGTCGCCTTGAAGGCCTTGAGCAGCTCCTCGGGCAGATGGCGGATAAAGCCCACCGTGTCCGTGATGATGACCTCCACATCCTCGGGAAAACGGAGCCGCCGACTGGTCGGGTCCAGGGTGGCGAACAGCTTGTCTTCCGCGACGATGGCGCTGTTGGTCAGGGTATTGAGCAGGGTTGACTTGCCGGCATTGGTATAGCCGACCAGCGAGAGAACCGGCAAGTCCTTTTTGCGCCGTCGGCTCCGCCGCTGTTCCCGCTCCCGGCTGACCTCCTTCAGTTTCTTAGCCAGCTTGCTCAGCCGGTCGTTGATGCGGCGGCGGTCCACCTCAAGGCGGGTCTCGCCGGGGCCGCGGCCGCCGATGCCGCCGGTGAGCCGGGAAAGGGCGTCGTCTCGGGTGGTCAACCTGGGCAGCATGTATTTGAGCTGGGCCATCTCGATCTGCAGCTTGCCTTCCCGGCTCAAGGCCCGCCGGGCAAAGATATCAAGAATCAACTGGGTGCGGTCGATGACTCGCAGCTCGGTGTGGTCGGTTATGGACCGCACCTGGGACGGGTTCAGCTCCTGGTCGAAGATCAGCAGATTGGCATTGAGCCTCAGTGCGGTCAGCATGATCTCGCCGAGCTTGCCCTTGCCCAGGATCAACCGAGGGTTGATCTTGTCCCTGCGCTGCACCACGGTATCGAGAACGATTACCTCGGCGGAACGCGCCAGCTCAGCCAGCTCGTCCATGGACTCCTGGGCCTTGACCTTGGAGAGCGGGGTCACGCTGATCAGGATCGCCCGGTCCCGACCCGCATCAACCTCGCGCACCGGCCTGGCCTTGGCAAACTCATCTTCAAGCCCGGCAATAAATTCCCGGAAATGTCCCTGCCTGCCGGGAATCTCCGGGGGTAACACGACCCAATTCTTCTCCTGCACCGGTTGCGGCACCAGATGGGCGGAAGAGAGCCACGTTGCCCCGCCCTGATCCATCTTCACCACGGTCATCATATCGAGCCGCAGGAAGAGCAGATCCATGAGATCGTCTTCGCTGAGGTCCTCGCCCGCAAGATGGGTGTGCACGCAGCGCAACCCCTTGAGCCGCCCGCCCGAGGCCTTAAACTGCCTCAAGGCCGGAATCATGATGGATTTATGATCCCCGACCATGACCGCCTCGACCTGCCCGCTGCGGCTGAGCAAGACGCCAACCTGCCGCGCAAGCTCAAAGGCAACCGCGCACAACTCCTTGGCCAACTCCGGACTGACGATGAGGTCCGGGGAAACCCGCCGGCCGGCAATGCGCTCAAGCGCCTTCAACTGGGCGGTTTTCAGGCCGCTGGTATTGCCGGTTATCATGCGGATGGCTGCCGCTCCCGCAGCAATCGGCGGTCACCAACCCGGATGGTCACCTTGATTTTATCAAAATACTCCAGCAAGGGGATAGAAAATTTCCTGGTCAACCCGGTGAGATTTTTAAAGCGGGGCGCGTCGATCTCCCCTTCCTTTCTGATAAAGGCCACGAGCTGTTCCTGCAAGGTTGCCATGGCCCGGCTCTGAAAGTAGAGATCCTCGCTGATCTTGACCAGAACCTGCTCGCGGACCAGCAGCTCAAGCACCTCGCGGACCAGGGGAACGGGATACTTGGCAAACCGCTCCTGCACCTCCCGCACGGTGGGCGGGGTCAGCCCGGCCTCGGTGTAAAAGGCCTCCATTTCCGCGCGGATGTTCATGGCATCCGCCTTGAGCGATACCTGATGCCCTGTCAGCCGCACCGTTGCTTCATCGACAACAATCGTCCCCTGCTTGACCAGGGTATTGAGCAGCAACTGAAAAAAGCGCTGGTCCATGTCGGTGTGCAGGCGGGAACGCAGCTCTTCCTTGGAAAGCCCCGGCTTCATCGAATTGTCCCGGTGAAACGCAGCCAGGATCTTGGTAAGCGATGCGCCCATACCCTCGAAGGTTTCCGCCGCGACCATGCGCTGCCGCTCGGAATCCACCATGATGATCTTCCGGCTGGAGATGGGGGTGTCCAGCAGCTTTCTAAAACGCTTGCCGAATTGGCCCATCTTCACGCAGAGCGATTCAAAGGTGAGCCCGGCAACCCCGGCCTCCCGAAGGTGCAGGAGCGAGATATCCTCGGCGGACCCTGTCTGGTACAGTCCAAAGATCTCGCTGTTCGCCTCCTTGAAACGCCGCCGCTTGGGCGGGGAACCGTTCCAAATCCCGCCGCCGCCGATGGTGGCCACGGGCGAATAGCTCCGCACCACATAACGGTCGCCGGGCCAGGCGCCAAAGGGCTCCTCAAGCAGGATCTGCACATTGGCCCGGCTACCGGGAGCAAGCTCCTCATCCTCCAGCAACACGATGCGGCCCATGATCTCGGCGGTGCCGATGTGCACCCGCACCCGGCTTCGATTCTTGAGGGGTTTGGCGCAGGAGGAGAGATAGAAAAAATCCGCGTCCAGCAGGTAGGAGGGCGCAAGGGTGCCAGGGGTGGCGAGCATGTTGCCCCGGGCGATCATCTCGGTGTCCAGCCCCTGAATGTTGATGGCGGTGCGCTTGCCCGCCTCGACCAGCTCCACATCCTGGCCATGCACCTGGATGCCGCGGATCTTGGCGGTATGACCCTGGGGATAGACGGTGATGTCCTCGCCCACCGTTATCCTACCCGAGATCGAGGTGCCGGTGACCACCACCCCGAACCCCTTCATGCTGAAAACCCGGTCCACCGGCAGCCGGAAAGGGCCATGGGCCTCGGAAAACTCGCTGGCCCGCACCAGGGTGTCCAGCACCTGCCGGACCTCGTCCAGCCCCTCGCCGGTGGTGGAGGAAACCGCAACCATGGGCGCGTCTTCGAGAAAGCTGCCGGCCAAAAACTGACGGACATCCTCCTGCACCAGCGCCAGCCACTCCGCATCCACCATGTCCTTCTTGGTGAGGATCACCAGCCCCCGCTTCACCCCGAGCAGACGGCAGATCTCGAAATGCTCCCTGGTCTGGGGCATGATCCCCTCGTCCGCCGCGATGACAAAGGCCAAAAGATCGATGCCGGTGGCGCCGGCCACCATGTTTTTCACAAAGCGTTCGTGGCCGGGCACGTCGATGATGCCGAGGCGGTGGCCGCAGGGCAGATCGAGAAAAGCAAAGCCGAGCTCGATGGTGATGCCCCGCTTCTTTTCTTCTTTCAGCCGGTCGGTGTCAATGCCGGTGAGGGCCCGGACCAGACTGGTCTTGCCGTGGTCCACATGACCGGCCGTGCCGAGGACGATCTCCCGCATCTGCTACCAGTTCCCTTTGAGATACGGGTTGTTCCGGGCCTCGTCGCCCACGGTGGAGCGAGCCCCGCCATAGCCATGCCCCGGCCAGACCACGGTCTCGGCGGGCAGGGTCAGGATCTTCTCTTTGATGGCGGTAAGCATCTGCTTGGTGTCGCCGCCGGGAAAATCGGTGCGGCCCAGCCCATCGACAAACAGGGTATCGCCGGTAAAAAGATGGGGCGCGGCATAAAGACAGATCCCGCCCGGGGTATGCCCTGGGGTGTGAAGGACCGTGAGGGTCAATTTGCCGATGACGATCGCCTCGCCATCGCTGACACACCTGTCCACCGGCGGCGAAGGGGGAAGGCCGAGCATGGAGAAATACTGAATAACCTCAGGCCGGGAAAAGAACTCGGCATCAGCCGCATGCATGAGAATGGGCGCGCCGGTGGCCTGCTGGATCACCGCGTTGCCGCAGACATGATCCGGATGGCCGTGGGTGCAGACAATCGCCTCCACACTGAGCCCTTCCCCACGGCAGAAAGCGAGAATCTTCTCCTCATTGCCGCCGGGATCAATGATGCAACACTTCTTGGTCTCCTCGCAGCCCACCACATAGCAGCATACGGCCATGGAGCCCACGGTCAGTTGTTTGACGATCATCTCCGGCACTCTCAGCAGTCGCAGGTATTGGGATTGCAGGGTCCGCCGCCGCAGCCGCAGCTCGACGCAGCCTTGGCCATGGGGATGGACGCAGCCGCGGCATGCACGGGCAGCTCCTTCTCGACCTTGGCCAGAAACGCTTCAAACGCCTGGGCGGCCGGGCTCGTGGCCCCGGAGGAGAGATAGGGCTTGCCGTCATCCCCGGCGACAACCACCCTGGGGTCAACGGGAATCCGCCCAAGGAAAGGCACGGAAAATTCCGTGGCCAACTGCTCGCCGCCGCCGGTCTTGAAGATATCCACGGTCTTATCGCAATGCGGGCAGATAAAGCCGCTCATATTCTCGACAATCCCGAGGATCTTCATGGAAACATGCTTGCAGAAATTGATGGACTTGCGCACATCGGCCAGGGCGATATTCTGGGGGGTGGTCACGACCAGGGCCTTGGCGTCCTTGATGGTGTGGGCCACGGTCATGGGCTCGTCCCCGGTGCCAGGAGGCGCGTCGATGACCAGATAATCCAGATCGCCCCAGTTCACATCGGCGATAAACTGACGGATCGCTTGATTCTTGAGGGGCCCGCGCCAGATAATGGGATCATCCCGGTTCTCCATCATGCTCTCGAGCGAAATAACCTTGAGGTGGTCGTTGTATTGCAGAGGCGGCATCTTGCCGTCCTTGGTGAGCTCGCCGTCCATGCGGCCAGGCATGCCGAGCATGCGGACGATATCCGGGCCGTGGAGATCAACGTCCATGAGGCCGACCTTGTAGCCCTTTTGCGCCAGACCCAAGGCCAGATTCACCGAAACGGTGGACTTGCCCACCCCGCCCTTGCCGCTCATCACCAGGATCTTGTTCTTGATCCGGTCCAGAGAGGCGGCGATCGCCGTATTCTGCTGGGCCACCGCCGCATCGGCGGAGCCGCAGCCACTCGCTTTCTTACTGCCACAGGTCCCACTGCTGCACGTTGACATGACCTCTACCTCCAAAAAATATATGAAAAATCAAAAAAGGAACGAATTCAGGGGAAGCTTTATCTTATACAGTAAAACAGGATGGTTTAAAAGGCAAAAGCCCGGTTGCTCTCTCCATAGGATAGCCAGGGATTTTCTCCGGCTCTGTTCAAAAAAAATGGCTGCCGGAAGGCAGCCATTTACGCGGATCAATTGGGGTAAAAGGTCACAAAGAGACAAACCATCCAGATTGATGCCGGAATAGAACGAAAACCCAAAATGTAACTGTTCAGCAGTGCCGCAGATGCGCGGAAGAGGCCTGCGAAGTGTGCTATTGCACATGAGCAGGTCGATGACAGCTAAGCGAGCACAGCGAGACTGCGAAGCAGATGTGGTGCTGCTGGACAGTTACAGGGCGATAAACTCCGTCCGTTCCAGCGCCATTTCCATATAAAACCGATGGGTCTCCAGGCTGAAGACCAGCCGCCGGTTGTCCTGAAAATCAAGATCCGGGGTAAGGGTGATGGCGGTATTGAGAGACAACGCCTTGGGCTGGCCGATGTAGGAGGTGAGATCGAACTTGCTTTCCACCATCTGCATGGCCTTGCCCATGAACTGGTTGGTCATCTCCCCCATGGTGTCAACCACCTCGGCGGAGGTGGAATCCTGGGCCAGATCGTTCTCGGACATCCCCATGGCAAGCATGTAACTCCGGTAGAGTTCCATGGCTGCGCCCGCGGAAAAATTCACCACCACCAAACCGTTATAATCCCCGCTGAACTGCACGAAGCAGCCGACTTCCGGCCGCAGGCTGACCTTGGGAATAACCTGAACGGTCTTTGAATACTTGACGGATTTTTTGGTGCTTTTATCCAAGGTCTTCTTGACGGCCTGACAGAAAATCTCGGCGATTATGTCAATGGTTGCCTGTTTTTCGCTCATCACTATTCCTCCCCGATGGCCAAGGCCTGTCGGCGCTGTTAATTCCAGAGGCCTGCACGATGGCCATCCGCCCGCCATCATGTTCGTTTCCACGTTCGATTGTGTCTCGGAGTGCAACCAGGCTCGCCAAAAAAGGGTTTCCAGGCCTTGGCCCGGAAACCCTTGTCATACCTATGGTGCCCAGGACGAGAATCGAACTCGTACGGGGCAAGCCCCGAGGGATTTTAAGTCCCTTGCGTCTACCAGTTCCGCCACCCAGGCAGGTGTTCAGATCAAACGGCGGTGTACCATATCACCCTGTAAAAATCAACAGCCATCCGCCGCACCCATGGGCCACCCGTGCCTTTTTTACGAGACCGTTGCGCCGTGCTCCGCAAAATACTGCACCCGGTAGGTGGACACCTCCAAATCGCCTGAACGCCAAGCATCGGCGGGCAACCCGGCCTTGCTGCACAGGTGGCGCAAAAAATCCTCAGGATCGGGCAACTGCTCCCAAACCTGGGGCAGGAAGGTGGCGCCCCGCCCCCCCTTTCGGAGGATGACCCCATCGCGCCCAACCTGCAAAATACTGAGCAACTCCTCCGCGTTGGCATAAGCCAAAGGGACCGGCTCGGTGAGGATGCTGATCTCCATCTCGATTGCCGCGAGTTCGTTTTTTTCCACCGGCCGGAAGCGGGAATCGTCAAAAGCGGCATGCAGGGCATTGCGTTTCACGCCCTCGACAATGGATTCCATGGCGGCAAGGCTGCCGATGCAGCCGCGCAGCTCACCATGCTTTTTCAGGGTAACAAAGGTCCCTCGCTTGCGCTGGAGTTCGGCATCCAGCAAACGGGCCGCAATCTCTCCTGCCGGCTCTTGCGCCTCCATGCCGAGCTGCCGGCCGATGGTCTCGCGCGCCAGCCAGAGCAGCGCCTGTCCCTGTTCTTCCGTCAATCCCGAATTCTTTGCGCCTTCCTGCTGTGCCATACGCAGCTCCTTTATTCTTCCTTTTTTCCCGTACATCTTTCATGATACAGTATCCAAGGAAACCGGAAAAAGCATACCACTTTTCCATGTTTCAATGTTCTGGGAAACACAAGGGGGAAACCGCACAGGATGAAAACAACCACCATCTTTTTGGCTGCAGCCGGTCTCGTTCTCGCCATCACCGGCAACGGCCTGGGCGCGGATGCCCGCAACGGAAAACTGCTCTTTGCCAGCCCGACCCTCGGAGGCGGCACCTCCGGCAAGAGCTGCCTCACCTGCCATGAACATGGCCGGGATCTCAGCCCGGAAACCCTGAGCAGAAAGCACTATCTGATCATGGGCAACCCCGTTGCCTCCCTAGCCGGGGTGATCAATTTCTGCATCGAGGTGGCCTTGCGCGGCGAGGCCATCCCGGAAAACGGCAAGGAGATGACCGACCTCATCGCCTATCTGCCCATCCTCATCACGGACACCAGCGCCAAGCCCCAATAAAAAAACCCGGCCAAGGCCAGGTTTTTTTACAACACATTCACAACGAACGAATCAGCAGCCGCAGGAACCGCCGCCTCCGCTGCCGCAGGAGCTGCCGCAGCTTCCCCCGCCGCCGCCCAGAGGCTTGGCCGAGGAGATGCCGAAACCGGAACGGGGCCCGGCCTCGATGAAGTCTACCTTGATGACTCCGCACTGATTGCTGAGATTATTATCCAGCAAAAATTTAATCCCGCCATGTTCAAAGGTCGCGTCATTTTCTTTTGGCTCATCCAGAGCCAATCCCAAAGAGGGGCCTGCTCAGCCACCCTGCATTAAGGCAACACGTACGGCAGAATCGATATTATTATCGGCCAGGTACGCTTTCAGTTTAACAACCGCCTGCTCTGTTACTTCAAGCATCCTATGATCTCCTCATCAAAAGGTTCATAAAAAAATATCCCGGCGCGAGGGGCCGGTAAGAAAAATGGAATTTCATCTTTTTCTTATCGAGTAAATTAAGAAATATCCCCGCATAAGTCAAGGCTGGTTTTTTGTTTTGCTCTCCGCCTGATTCACGCTATAACAGAAAGAAGAATCCCCAAGGGCCAGAGGCCCTTTTTCCTTCACTGTGCGAGGCCGAGCAGATGAAAAAAATCGTCATATCCACCGGCGGCGGCGATGCCCCCGGACTCAACGCCGTCATTTACGCCGTAACCAAATCCGCCCACTACCGGGGCTGGGAGGTGTACGGCAGCCACGGCGGCTACAAGGGGCTGCTCGACCCGGACGAACTCGTCCGCCTCACCCCGGAAATCGTCGAAGACATAACCCCCACCGGCGGCACCATCCTCGGCTCCACCAACAAAGGCAACCCCTTTGCCATGCCCGTGGAAAACCTGGCCGGCGAGGTCCAGCTCCGCGATGTTTCCGACCGGGTGATGCAGAATTTCACCCGCATGGGATTTTTCTGCCATATCGCCGTGGGAGGCGACGGCAGCCTGGAAATCGCCCACCGTTTCGCCACGGAGAAGGGGATGCCGGTGATCGGGGTGCCCAAAACCATTGACAACGATCTGCAGGCCACCCACAGAACCTTCGGCTGCGACACCGCCGTGGCCACCGCGACCGATGCGCTTGACAAGCTGCATTCCACGGCCAAGTCCCACGACCGGGTCATGGTGGTCGAAGTCATGGGCCGCGATTCCGGCTGGATCGCCATCAACTCGGGCATCTCAGGCTGCGCCGATGTCATCCTCATCCCGGAGATCCCCTTCAACATGGACCTGGTTTGCGAAAAGATCAACGACAACGACCTGCACCACAAACACTACGCCATAGTCGTGGTGGCCGAGGGGGCCAGGGCCAAGAACGCCGAGGTGATCCACAAGGCCACGGATGCCCATGAAGTCGGGCGTCAGGAGGTGCTGCTGGGCGGGGTGGGCGAATGGGTGGCGCAGCAGATCCGGGAAAAAACCGGCAAGGATACCCGCTCCCTGGTGCTGGGGCACTTGCAGCGCGGCGGTTCCCCCACCACCTTCGACCGGATGCTGGCCCTGCGCTTTGGCGGCGCGGCGGTACGCTTGGCCGAACAGGAGATCTTCGACCACATGGTGGCGCTCTCGGCCACGGATATTATCGCCGTGCCCCTGGCGGACGCGGTCAAGACCAGAAAAAAGGTGCCCCTGGATAGCGACAAGGTGCTCACCGCCCGGGAGATCGGGATTTGCCTTGGGGATTGAAAGATAGGCGCAAGGTAAAAGGTACAAGGTTAAAGGTAAGAAGAATTTTCTCCTTTATCCTTTAACCTTTAACCTTCAGCCTTTAGCCTTCAACCCTTCACCTTTTCATATACTCATCCCATTCCATGGGCAGCATGGTTTTCTTCAGATTGTTGCATTCCTTGCAGCAGGTGGCGAGATTCCCCTTGGAGCTTGTCCCTCCCCTGGCCAGGGGCACGATGTGATCCATGGTCAGTTCCTTGGCCGGGGTCTTTTTGCCGCAATAATAGCAGATGCCCAGCGAGAGCTTGGTCTGCCACCATCGGCTTTTCCGTATCTCCCGCGCCTTGGCGCGTTCGCGGCGGATATCCTCCTCGGCCACGCCCTCGCCGTACAGCTCTTGATCCGCGTTCATGGCGCCACCTCCCCCAGCAGGATTTTGCGCGCCGCGCCCACCAGATATAGAGAACCGGCCACGCAGATCAGATCTCCGCTCTGCGCCAGATCAGCGGCCAGGGTCAGGGCCTCTTTCACCGTTGGGGCAGACAGTGTCTTGGTGCGCTCCTCCTCGGGCAGGATGGCGGCCAACTGCTCGGGCGTGGCCGAGCGCTCGCTTTCCGGGCGGGTGAAGATGATCCGCTCCGCCAGGGGGGCGATGGCAATGAGGGTTGCGGCCACATCCTTGTCCCCCATGCAACCCCAGACCAGGATGAGGTGGTCGTAGCGAAACTCGCTGACCAGGGCATCCCGCAGGCTCTCGACCCCGGCGGGGTTGTGGGCTCCGTCCAGCAGATAGCGGCGCAAAGAAGGATCTTGGTCGGCAGGACACTCCACCCGGTTCCCATCCGCCAGGCAGAAATATTCCAGGCGTCCCGGCCAGGTTACGGAAAGCAGCCCCTGCCGGATTGCCTCGCCGTCCACCGGCAAGGTGGCGGCGATGGTTTCCAGCGCAGCCAAGGCCAGGGCAGCGTTGCCGATCTGGTACCCGCCTTTCAACCGGCAATGGAGGTTTCCAAGGGAGTGGCCATGGTCAATGCCCCGATACTCCCAATTTCCCTCCGCGCCGCGCACCGCATCAAACTCGCGCCCCAGCAAAAACAAGGGAGCCTTGCGTTCCTCGCACACCTGCGCCACTACCGCCAGGCTATCGTCCGGTGCCAGCCCGGCAACCACGGGGATACCGGGCTTGACAACCCCGGCCTTTTCAAAAGCCACCGCAGCCAGGGTGTTGCCCAGGTACTGCTCATGGTCCATGCTTACGTTGGTGATCACGGAGACCAGGGGGGTAATCACGTTGGTGGCATCCAGCCTGCCGCCCATGCCGACCTCCAGAATGGCCACATCCACCTGCTCCTCGGCAAACCAGAGCAGGGCCAGGGCCGTGGCAAACTCGAAATAGGTGATCTGCCGGTCGCCCAGGGCCGCGCGGATCGCACTGGCCTGGCGGGCGAAGGCCTCTTCGGAGATGAACCGCTCATCGATCCGGAACCGCTCCCGCACGCAGCTCAGGTGCGGCGAGGTGTAGAGCCCCACCTTGTAGCCCGCCCTGGTCAGGATGGTCCGCAGGGTGGTGGAGACGGAGCCCTTGCCGTTGGTGCCGGCCACATGCACGAAACGCAACCCCCGGTGCGGATTGCCCACCGAATCGAGGAACTGGCTCATGCTTTCAAGGCCCAACTTGATCTTGAAAAACTGCAGGTTATCGAGAAAAACCCACGCCTCTTGATAATTCATTATTTCACCAGCTCCAGCTTGGCATAGTCAAGATGCAGGGTCTTTCTCCCATGCCGGGCAAAAAGGACCTCGAGCGTTTTGGGGCTGACCACCTTTTCCACCACGCCCTCCCCGAAAAAAGGATGGCGCACCCGGTTGCCAAGCTTGATGCTCTGGGCCGGGGCAGCCGCAGCCGAGCTGGAAAGCCCAGGCGGATATGCAGAGCGGAGCGGTGGAATGCTGTAATCGGGCCGCTCCTCCTGCTCCGCATCATAGGCGGGGGACTGGGGATGCCAGGCCGGAGCAGCAGGGGCCTGGGTCAGGGCATGGGGCAATTCCTGCAAAAACGGGGAAGGCCCGCCCGCAGCCGCAGAGGAGTCGTAGGACATGACCTCCTGCGGGTAGACCAGATACAACTGCTTGCGGGCCCGGGTCGCGGCCACATAGAGCAACCGACGCTCCTCTTCCCGGTGCGCGGGCAGTACCGCCTGAGCCGAGGGAAAGCGGCCCTCGGCCAGGTTGATGATAAAAACCGTGTCCCATTCCAGTCCCTTGGCCGAATGGATGGTGGAAAGCACCAGCCGCTTGCCGCCGTCCTCTTCCAGGGCCCCGGCCTGGGGCGGATCAAGGGAGGCATCGTCCAAAAACGCCTGCAAGTCGGTATACCCGCCCATCACCCTCCCCAACTCGTCCAGATCCCTGCGGCGGCGGGGATAATCGTCGTGGTAGAGCCGCTCGAAGATCGGCTCGTAATAGTCCATGATCCGCTCGAACATCTGGCCCATGGACATGCCCGGCTGCCGAAGCGCCTCAAGCATCTCCAGCAAATCAGTCAAACCCTCTTTCCAGGTTTTGCCGGCAGGATATTCCCTAAGCGCCGCCAAAGGATCTTCCGCGCTCTTGACCCTGCTCAGGATGTTCTGGGCCGTCTTGGGCCCCACCTTGTCGAGCTGGAGCAGGAGCCGGTTCCAGGAGAGATGGTCGTGCGGGTTGGCCACCACCCGCAGGTAGGAGATAACGTCCTTGTTGTGGGCCAGCTCGTTGAGCTTGAGGCCGCCGCGCTTGTCAAACTCGATCTGCCTATGGGTCAGCTCCAGCTCCAGCTTGTAGGAATGAAAACCGGAGCGGAACAGCACCGCTATCTCATCCAGCGGTTCGCCCGCTTCCCGCAGAGCCACGATCTTTTCCGCCACATAGCGGGCCTGGGTGGCCTCATCCCTGGCCCCATACACCACGGGCTTTTCCCCGCCTGTGATGTTGGTGAACAGGGTTTTGGTGTATTTTTCCTGGGCCTTCTCGATGATGGCGTTGGTCAGATCGAGGATCTTCTGGGTGGAGCGGTAGTTCTCCTCCAGCCGGATCAGACGGGTGTCCGGAAAGAGCGAGGGGAACTCCATGATGTTGCGGAAATCCGCGCCCCGGAAGCTATAGATGGACTGCGAATCATCGCCCACCACCATCACATTGTTGTGCTTGGCCGCCATCAGCCGGACGATGGCCGCCTGGATGGGGTTGGTGTCCTGGTACTCATCCACCATGATGTGACTGAACCGGGTGGCCAGCTCCGCGTGCACCTCGGGAAACTCCTCCAGAATCCGCCGCCAGTTCACCAGCAGGTCGTCGTAATCCATGAGGCTGTGTTCCAGCTTGAACCGCTGGTAATGGAGGGCAATGGTCTGGAGATCGTCGGCGAAATCATGAAAATGGCCGTACTCGGCCTCGATCAGCTCGTCGATGGACATCCCCTTGTTCACCGACTTGCTCAGGATAGAAATCACCACCCGCTTGGAGGGAAAACGCTTGTTCTCGCCGCCCAGGTTCAGGGAGGATTTGAGCAGGTTGACGATGCCCTCGGCATCGGACTGGTCGATGATGGTAAAGTTTGATTCATAGCCGAGATGGCGGCAGTAACGGCGCAGCAACAGATTGGCCGTGGCATGGAAGGTGCCGCCCATCACCCGCCGACAGGAATCATCGAGCAGCAGACTGGCCCGGTGCAGCATCTCCTGGGCCGCCTTGCGGGTAAAGGTGAGGAGCAGAATCTGCTCCGGGGGCACGCCCTGCTCGACCAGATGGGCCAGACGATAGACCAGGGTGCGGGTTTTGCCGCTGCCTGCCCCGGCAATGACCAGCACCGGACCTGATACGGTGGTCACCGCCTCGTATTGCGCCTCGTTCAAGGCCTTGCGGCTGATCTGGCTGGCGGAACGGGCGGGCGACTGGGACTTGGACTTTGGTTCCATGGGAAATAGGGTGGGTTGCATGGCGGCAACTCTAACACAACAGCCCGGAGGCAATCGACAAAAAAGTTTTAATTTTCATGCCTGGCTGGTAGAGTAGCTTGTCATAAAAGCCAAACACCAGCAAGACAACTTTTTACACAAATCCAAGGAAATAGAAATGAACAGCGCACAGGATATTTTCACCCAGGAAACCCTGCACACCCTCTTTCCGCCCGAACGGGCCAACGCCTTTTTCGACGCCCTGTTCGGCGACGCCGAAGAAGGAGCCTACGACATCCGCCTCGTTTTCAAAGGCCAGGCGGCAAACACCCTGACCTTCGGCCTGGAACTCCACGAGCGCCCCGGCAGATGCCTGGCCTGCAATCTGACCTACGGCCTGCCCGAGGTATTCAGCCGCCACCCAGTCATCAACATCAAGGGACTGACGGCGGAGATCGACTCACTTCTAGGCGACAAGGCCACCTGCACCGCCTGGAAACTCGGCACCACCCAGACCGTTTCCAAGAAGCTGCATGTTATTCCGCTGATGATCAGCTTGGCGTGAAGGGACTACTCCTCCTTAAACTAGTTCGACGCCTGGGAAAATATGAGTAAAGCGAAGAAATTGACCATCGACGTTCTGGGAACGACCATCACCGTCCTTTCCCAGAGGGACGAAGACTACATTTCCCTAACCGATATGCTGAAGGCGAAAGACGGCGATTTTTTCATTTCGGACTGGTTGCGGAATCGCAACACTGTAGAATTTCTCGGAATATGGGAGCGCGTCCATAACCCCGGCTTCAATTATGGCGAATTCGCCACAATTAGAAGCCAAGCCGGTCTAAACAGCTACAAGATCAGCGTCAAGGAGTGGGTCGCCAAAACCAATGCCGTCGGCCTACGGGCCTCAGCGGGAAGATACGGCGGCACCTATGCACACAGGGACATCGCCTTTGAATTCGGCATGTGGATCAGCCCCGAATTCAAGGTCTACCTGATCAAGGAATTCCAGCGCCTCAAGGAGGACGAAAACCGCCGCCTGTCACTGGCCTGGAACCTAAACCGCACCCTTTCCAAGCTCAACTACCGCATCCACACCGACGCCATCAGAGCACACCTGATTCCGGCTGCGATTACGCCCTCGCAGGCCGCAATCACCTACGCCACCGAGGCGGACCTGCTCAATGTCGCCCTCTTCGGCCAAACAGCCAAACAATGGCGCGACGCCAACTCCACCCTGGAAGGCAACATGCGCGAGTACGCCACCGTCGAACAATTACTGGTGCTGGCCAACATCGAGGGCATGAACGCCGAACTCATTCACATGGGACTGTCACAAGGGGAGCGACTCAAACGCCTCAATGAAATTGCCATTCGCCAGATGCAGGTACTCACCTCCGCGTCGACGATCAAACAACTCAAGGGATAGCCCAATGCTCGACATCCCGACTAGCAGGCTGTTGAAAAACTCATCAAATATCGAGACTTTTTAATCCGCTCAATGTATTCTGTAACCAGTTAGGATAACTCATAAACATTGAGGAAAACATGCGCGGAACCGACACCCACCAACAGATGTTGTTCAGCTAT